>CAZFUR010000304.1:0-3110 GCA_964522245.1 uncultured bacterium
AGAAGATGAGCTACATTTTCTAATAGAATGCAACAAATATCAATCACTTCGGGATGTATTATTTAGGAAGTCTATTATAAATAATAAGCATTTTAAAGATTATAAAAATGATGCAAAATTTATATGTAACAAAAGAATTATTTCGAGGCTATATGGGTTTTAAATAAGTTGGTTGATCGTTATAAAACTTCAAAGAACTATTTTGAGGCTTTGTATATGTTAGCTATATGCTATGGCAAATCGGGCGATTTTAGTAAAGAACAACAGATTCTTGACCAGATAATAAAAGATAACTCCGTAAGAAATAAGTTTGCTGTTAAAGCGCTGTTTTCTTTGGGTGATTCTTATTACCTTAATAAAAATTATAAAGAGGCATCAGTCGTTTATTACAGTGCCTTGAAAAAAGACTCGAACTACCCCGGTCGAACCGACGCGATGTATCGATTAGGTAAAAGTTATTTGGAGCTGAATTGTCCTGAACTAGCTTTGGATGTTTTTAATGACTTGGCTAAAGAACCGTTACAAGACGAAAAGAAACGGGAAATACTATTTTATATAGGTGAAATATACCTAAAACAACAGAACTATCCTGAAGCTATAGAAGGATTACTTAAAATAGTTAATTCGGATGATCTACAACAGAGTTACAGTTTGCAGGCAATCTACTATTTGGGGTTATCTTATTTTTATCAAGGAAAGTATAGAAAAGCGTTTGAGTATTTTATCTATGTTGAACACAATGAAGAGGGGGATCTGCTGAGGGCAAAATCTATCTATATGCTCGGTAAGGTTCTTGCAAAAGTATCAAAGTTTGATTCTGCTACAATATATTTCAACTCGGTAATCGAGATTACCGACAACTTTTTCCAAATAAAAGACACTGCCACCGATGAAGAAAAAGAAAGTATGGAATTCAATCCGAAAGATGAACCTGCATTCGCCAAAATAAAAAAAGATTCTCTTTTCGCCTTGGCAAACGGTTATTTTAGTAAAAACGATTTTAAGGAATCTGCGGTTTTTTATGAAAAACTTGTGAAAATAAATCTGGAAAAATCGGATCGGGCATGGGTTTTGTTTCACCTAGGTAAATGTTATGAACATACAAGAAATTTCTCAAGAGCCAGAGACTTGTATATTCAGGTTAAAGAACAGTTTCCTGATCTGGAAGTAGCGAGACAGGCGGAGTGGAACATAAAAAATATGAAGTGGAGAAAAAGATATTCAAAATAAAACTAAGGAGCAAAAATGAAAATTAATGTGAGGGAAAACCTTGTGACTTGTCCGGACCTGAATATGTCAATACATCATATGGAGTGCAACGATGAGTGTCAGTTTTTTTATGGATGTGTTGTTTTGGACGGACAGTTTGTCATTAATTGTCATTATAATTTGGTGAAACAAGGAAAAGAAGACCTTGTACACACAGACGCTTAGGAGAAGGAATATGTTGACTTGCAATGATCCCAGAATAAAAGAGTACATAGACGGTCTTGTTAAACAAAAAGAAATATATAACCGGATGATGGAGTTGTCTTTAGAGGAACAAAAACTTCTGGCGCTTAAACCGTTGAACTTAGCGAAGATTGTCGACATATTAAAAACAAAAGATGATTTGATAAATAAAATCCAGTCTATTGAGAATAGTAATATTGGTCTTAAAAAATATATTGAGACGAATTCTGTAGAATCGGGGACAAAAGAAATTATAAATAAATATCAGGGCAGTATCGGGATTTTGTTAGAAAAACTGTTGAACATGGATGCGGGAAACGAACAAATTCTTCAGGAGAAACTACATTCAAATACTGTTTGTTCGGTGAATCGTAATCACGCAATTAAAGCATACGGAACATATGCGAAATAAGAGGGAAACCTTGTGTCTAAACTGAAAGTTAGAGATTCTCAAATAGAAAAATTGTCGGATGCGTTTTCATTTTTTAACGCTACAACGGAAAAATTGACCGAAGCGTATCAGGTGTTGGATAGAAAAATTGCCGGCATGGATCTTGAACTGCAACATAAAAATGAAGCTCTTCAAGAAAAAATTGAGGAAGTTGATCATGTAAACAGTTATCTGAAAAATATATTACATAGCATGGTTACATCGGTTATCGCAGTTGGTCTGGATATGAACATTACGGTTGTGAACCGTGGTGCTGAGAAACTGCTGAAAATCAAATCTTCCGATTACATAGGCAAAAGACTCAAAACTATCCTCAACTTTGAAGATATAGAGATGGATACGCTTTTTGCGGACGGTTCTGTAGATAATGAGCGGGAAGCTGTTTTAGTGTCAAAGGATTCCAGAAAAATTGATGTCAGTGTGAATTGTGTGATTATAAAAAATAGTTTTGATGAGAAAATAGGCTACCTAATTTTAATCAAAGATTTGAGGGTTATCAAGGATTTACAAGAGAAAGCTAGGCGTGCCGATAGGCTTGTCGCTTTAGGAGAGATGGCGGCGAGGGTTGCTCACGAGATAAGAAATCCTCTGGGAGGAATTGAGGGGTTTGCTTCGCTTCTTGTCAGGGAACTCAAAGACGATCATGAAAATCAAAAGTTGGCGAGTTATGTGGTTGACGGGGCGAAAAGCGTGAACCATATCGTTTCTTGTCTGCTGGATTACGCAAGACCGGTTTTTGTCAAAAAAAGCTGTTTCCCTGTCCAAAAAGCGATATATGAGGTTTGTGATAACCACAGGCGCTCTTCCGATAAAAATCTAGATGTTTTGGTTGATATAAAGTATCGGATTGATGATCGGATGAATGCGGACAGAATCTTGTTTCAACAGGTGTTGTGGAATTTGATTACAAACAGTACGCAATCTATAAAGGGATACGGTCAAATCAAAGTGGAATATAATAGAACAGGTGTTTTGAAATATTCCGATTCAAATTCGGTATTAATATATTTTAAGGATAGTTTGGATAATCCTGATTGTGAATATTTTTCGGAGTACTCGGAGGAGTTTGTTGAGGCGGGTATCGCGTTTTGGCATAGAATATCTGTTGCTGATACGGGTGAGGGTATCTCTGTCGAAGACAAAGAAAATATTTTTTATCCTTTTTATACCACAAAAGAGAATGGTACGGGATTAGGATTATCTACGG
>CAZFUR010000305.1:0-3098 GCA_964522245.1 uncultured bacterium
TCCAACCACACCACCACCCAAAGCAATAAGAAAACTTTGCCTATCTTGACCCGATTCCATCATCTTATGATATATCCGCTCCAACCAGTGAATCGATTTTGTCTGTTCCCCATCGGGCAAAATAAAAACGTCCACGCAAAAACCTTCCCTCTTAAGCGAATCCAACACAGGTTCAAGATACCATTGAGCCACAACCTCGTTTGTGATTATCATCCCTGTACGGGATATCCCCAACCCCGACAAGCAACCTGCCAAACCTGCCAGAGAATTTTTCCCGATACGAATCTCGTACGACCTTGTTCCTAAATCAACTTTTATATTTCTAGCCATAATTCATCCCTATTTAAGTTCACGCAATTTCTCCAACGCTCTTTGATTCGTCCTGTCAAAACCGATTATTCTCTCATACACCGCCAAGGCTTTTTCCCGATCGTTGATAACCGTCATATAAATATCACCCAAACCGAACAAAGCGTCAAGGTTTTTGGGAAACCTTTTTAATATTTCACGATATTCTCGTATAGATTTTTCAGGTTTTTTCGTGATTTTGAAAAGATCCGCTCTGGCTAATCTTAACTGAATATTTTGAGGACTGAATTTTATCGCTTGATTTATCGCCCACAACGCATCGTTTAGCCTGTTCTGTTTAAGGTATACTCCAAACAGGTTACCGTATGTTCTAAAATCCCTCGGTTCAAGTTTGAGTGCCTTTTTTAACGTTCTTTGCGCATTATCATACTGTTTCAATTCCATATAGATCACAGCCATATTACCCAAAATACGATGGTCACCGGGATTCAACAGGTACGCTTTATTTATTGCCTCAACCGCATCGGAATACATACCTTGTTTTAGATATATCTGGGCAAGTGAACCGTATGCCCTAAAACTCATCGGATTGGTTGAGGCGGTTTTAGTCCACAAACTAACCTGATCTTTCCAATCGGAATTACGCCTGATTGTCAAAACAGCAAAACACAACATGATCGAAAAACCGATCAAAATTCCAATCCTGCCGTAACGACGGGAAATCTTGTCAAGATACCACCCGAAAAGCACCGCAAACCCAAAAGACGGAATGTACAGAAAACGGTCGGCTATCAAAACACCTATCGGGATTATATTCGAGACCGGCAACAAACCCAAAACAATTATCGATAAGAAAAAAAATTGTCTCATCTTGCCGTATTTGTAACAAAACAAAACGTAGATGAAAAATATACACAAAATAATAGACGACACAATAAACGAGACCGATAAAAAAGAAGTCAATATTTCAGGTGAATACTCCACAGTCAAACCGACAGGCATAAAAAATTTAAAAAAATAGATAATCCAAATTTTAGGCATCGTAAAAAATGTATACAACATCTTACCGCCCGGCGCAACATGATGACAACCCGAACCGCCAACCAAACTTCTCAACCAAATATACACAACTATTACAAATAAATAAGGAACCGCCAACCTGCCGAGAGTTTTTAAGTTACGGTCTCTTTTATCGGAAAAACAAACCCATATCCCAAAAAAAATCACAATTCCGACCAAAGAAATCTCTTTGCACAACAACGCCGTCAAATACGATAACGCTCCCAAAACAAAATACCTGTCGCCCGATAACGTTTTTATAAAACAGTAGATCGACAAAAAAAGAAAAAAACCAGCCAGAACATCAGTCCGACCACAAATAAACGTAACAGATTCCGTGTGAACAGGATGAAGCAGAAAAACCAGCGCCCCGAAAAACGCTCCCCTAATCGGGATAAATTTACACGCTATCAGAAAAACCAGCCAGACAGAACCGATGTAAACCAACAGATTCGTAAGGTGATAACCGAAAACGTTTAAACCCCATAACGCATAATCTATCAAAAACGACGCCATAACAACAGGTCGATAAAATGTCGCACGGTACGACCTGTAAGAACCTTCCCAAAACCCCATACGAAAAATTTTGGTTATGTTGGAAAAGGTCTTGATAAAATAGCTGTCTTTGATAAATAGGTTGTCATCCCACACAAACTCGTTCACAAAAGTGTTGGCGTATACTAGTAAACAGGTCAGTGCGAGAAATATAAAAACAGGTAATTTTTCGCGAGACGCTAAAATCTTTATCATCTTCAAAAGGTATGAAAAACCCCCACTACTTTACCGATAATCCTGATCAAATCGTGATTGCGCAAAATTTTAATCGACTCCAAATTTTGGTTTTCAGGTTTAAGCTCAATATAATCTTTATGCGGAATGTACCTCTTTATTGTAGCCTCATTTTCGATAATTGCAACAACAATATCGTTGCGTTCCGCTTGAGGTTGCGGTTTGATGAAAACATAGTCGCCGTCTTGAATATGAGCGTCTATCATACTATCGCCCGAGACATGTAAGAGGAATACACCGTCATGACGGATAAACTTTTTATCTATAAGGAAATGTTCCTCTATGTTCTCAAAAGCCAAGATGGGTGTGCCTGCAGCAACCTTGCCGACCATCGGAACTAAAGAAACGTTTTTCTGTTCTCTATTTTTATAAAAACCGTTACTGCTTGACAGTGATATCTTTCTCGCGCCTTTTCCTCTAAAAATGAGCCCTTTTTTCTCAAGAGCTTTAAGATGATCCGCTACGGTCGTCACGGATCGAAACCCAAAATGAGAGGCTATCTCTCGCATAGTCGGCGAGTGACCTAATCTGCACTGGATATCCCCGATAAAATCCAGTATCTCACGCTGTTTATCTGTGACAGGTCTCTTAGAAAACATACTTTTCTCTTTAGAAAACTTCGTTTCGTCCGTCTTACTGATACAGTATAATAAAAATGATTGCTCTTTGCACAAAAAATCTGACTGTCATGGATGGAGGGATTGCGCTCAAAGAAAGGACGATTGTATTACATTTCATTTCGTAAAACAATCTTTTGTTCGGATTTATAATATTAAATAATACTCGATTTAACCGAAACAATATGATATCTCTTATAAAAAAACCGCAGGGTAACCTATATGCCGAAAACTATATCCGCTCTTTTAATAATCTTGTTGATTGCAGGATGCGAGAAAATCCCAAAAAAAACAATCAAACCGGTCAACCTGACTTTCGAGACA
>CAZFUR010000306.1:0-3089 GCA_964522245.1 uncultured bacterium
TATGAAAATTTATGCTTTCGACCCATTCCTTACAAGAGAACAAATCGAAAAAGAAGCCTTAAGGCTAAATATCAAAGAGTATATAAGTTTTATGGGAGCACAGGCGGAAATTAACCGTTATTTTAATATCTTTGATGTTTTGGTCGTTCCGTCCAGATGGGAGCCTTTCGGGATTGTGGTTATAGAGGCTATGGCGTCTAAGGTTCCCGTGGTGGCTTTTGCTGTCGGGGGAATCCCTGAGATTATAAGAGACGGTGTGGATGGTTTTCTTGTTCCGCCTGAGGATACCGATCTACTAGCGCAAAAAATGCTTATACTTCTTAAAGATAAGGATAAACGTAACAAATTTGCCGAATCCGCTTCCCTTAGAGCAGAAATGTTTGATATCGGTGTCAACGTAAAGAAACTGGAAGCTGTATATGACGAATTGTTGGGCAGATGATTCTTGAGGCAGGAATGCGGTGACGGTAATCTATGGTGTTGGATTTTGCGCGATAATTCTCTCAAAGATACGTTTAGAGCTGTTTCCGTCGGTGAATTTGTTGAACTCATTTCTTATCTTTTCACGCTCGATTTTATACAAATCGGGGTTGTTTGTAAGTATTCTAATCTGATTTAAAACTTCGTCCCAGTCCATAGCTTTGGGACCGGGGGTGATTTTATCGTAATCGAAATAGAAGTCTCGGTCATTTTCTAAGTAATCTTCTTTATCGAAAGGGGCGAATATTATCGGTTTATTCAGTAGGAGGTAATCAAAAAATATGCTGGAGTAATCTGTTATCAGCAGATCGGTTTGCGGAAGAATGGGGTATATATCCTGATTGATATCTTCATCTGTTATAAATATTATATTGGTATAATTTTGGTTTTGGTCTTTTAGTTCTTTTAGATGAAAAAAATGTAGTTTTACGAGCAAAATACTGTTTAGTTTTTTTAGGTTTTCGTTGATTTGAGAAATACTCTCTTTTAAAAAATTACAGATATTTATCTGACCGAATTTGCGATGTGTCGGCATATAGACGGCAATTTTGTATTTTTCTTCTTTGTAGCTATTCAGTTTTCGGGTTATCGGGATACCTTTTTTAGGAGGATGAAAAAAAACATCGTTTCTGGGGTAGCCTGTTGCGAAGATTCTTTCTTTGGGTATCTGATGTGACTGAGAAAATAGATTGATTAAATTATCGGATGTACAAAACAGAATAGATTCTTTGTAGTTTGCTCTGAAAAAATGAAATAATTTAGTTGATATTTTTCGGCTTAAAGATTGATAAGAAACTGTTTTTTTATCATCAAACCCTATTTTTTTCAAAGGTGTTCCGTGCCACAATACCACAGATTTTATTCTTGCCGCGGCGAAAGCGGGGATATCCATCAATTGGTGAGATACTATGGAATATTCCGCTCTCATAGTGAGTAAGATTGCCCTGATAGAAAAATAACCGTATGCCTCGAACCCTTGATTTCTTATAAAGTTTAGAGCGGATCTGTTTTTTGTTGTCCAGATTGCTCTTATTTCAGGATGGTTTTTGCTGACGTATTCAAAGAGATGTTTTGAGTTATCGACATATTTCTCTCCGTTTAGTGCACCGAATATCCAGATATTTTTATTTTTTGGGATAAAATAGGAGACAGCGAATATTATCTCCCATGTCAGGAATGTTAAAAAACGGATAAATTTTTTGACTATGTAAATCATCTATTCAGTTTGTCCACAATTTTCAGAGCGGTTTCGTAATCTTCAGGGAAATCTATCTCGATACAGATATGTTTAGTGATATCAACGGCATGTATTTTTGTCATGGATAGTAAATCGTTTACCGCGGCTTCAAAAAATAAATTTTTATGATTATTGTTGATATATTTCTCTAAACACTTGATAAAAAGTTGATTGGATTTTGAGGAGAATTTCGCTATGCCGATGAATTCCCCGGCGCATTTATCGATATTAAGTTTTTTACCTATTTCAATTATGACATCATTATCGAGTATTACTTTTACCTCTTCTTGTGCACATCTGTCTTTTTTGACAGCTAAAGCGTTTTCATGTTTTGATTCGACTAGTTCTTTGACAATTTGTTTATCAGCCAGTACGTCTGCATTAAAATAAAGAAAATCGGATAACATTTGTTTGCGAGCGAGCCACAGTGAGTAGATCGTGTTTGTGGAGAGATAATCGTTGTTGACGATGTAAGTTTTGTTAAAAAAATTGAATTTAGGTTTATCCAAAAAATCGATGAGAATTTCTTTTTTGTAACCCAATATGAAAGTGACATCTTCTATTCCAAGTGATTGCAGGCTTTCAAGCTGATATTCAAGTATAGATGATTTTCCCAATTTGAGCATACATTTGGGATTATTGTTTGTAATTTTCCCTAATCTTTTTCCTGCGCCTGCGGCTAATATAATTGCTTGCATGGAGTCCCTTTTTAAATTATTTCTTCGTTTATGGTGTTCATAATATTTTCGATGCCGTCTTTTGGCGGTTTGTTATTGTATACTATTTCGTACAATTCATTTAGAATGATGTTATTTAGGTTTAATTCTTTGCCGAGGTCATAAACAACTTTTATCGTATTATATCCTTCTACTATTTTTCGTTCTTTTCTCATCGTTTCCAACGTTTCGTCAACCTTTTTTCCGCTACCGATATTGAATCCGAACTTTCTGTTTCTGCTGTTACCGATACAGCTCATCCACAGATCGTTGCCCCAACATTGGCTTTTTGTGGAGAAGGTGTGTTCGCTTGCACCCAGCATGACTGCCATTTTGCGTGCTTCTTCGGATGCTCGTGATATCAGGTGTGTTTCTGATCCGAGAGGTAGTTTCAGTCCCGAAACAATCCCTGCCAATATGGCGATGACGTTTTTGAATGCGCCTGAGTATTCAACGCCTATCTGATCGGTGTTGCCGTATACCCTGAGTTTACTGGAGCGGATTATCTTCTGCAGGCTTTTGCAGATTATATAGTTCGGACACGCTATATCAGCCCCTAAAGGCGCTTCGTTGACAAACTCTTCGGCGATCATTCCCCCCGATAGAGTCGCTACGGTTACTGATTTGCCGAGTTTTGACATCTCTGTGTTTATCAC
>CAZFUR010000307.1:0-3065 GCA_964522245.1 uncultured bacterium
AAACGCCCCTGTGAACATTTTATATTAAAACCACTCTAAGGTAAAAAACGGGTTGCCGGTACAACTGTAATTTCTGACCAACCACGGAAATATAACCGCCAGAAAACTCGACAAAAACATCCCCACATGAAAAATTTTGTACCTCTTGGATTTTAAAAAGAAAAAAACCACCAACGGAATTGCGAAAAGACCAAAACTATATCTGGTTAAATAACACAAACCCAACAAAACACCTACGATAGCCGGTTTAAAAATATTCCGACCCTCATAGTAAGATAACGCTATCATCAGCAACAAAAATAAAAACAACAGAAACATATCCGGTAATGCAGTGATACTTCTTCTCAAAATAATCGCATTTGTCACAAAAAACATCACCGACAGATGGGCAACATCTTTGCGAACCATTCTCGTCGCCAACCAGAAGAAAAAAGGAATCGATAGCAAAAAGAAAATACCCGACCCGAAAATGATGATTTTACGATCCAACTCACCATTGGCAATGTTAGGCGACTTGAACATCTTAACTATCCTGCTTAGGTATAACGGATACAAAGGCGGATTCGTAAGATCGGGATGATTTTTAAATTTTGGAAAAAATCTCAAACTGATAGGTCTGATAAATTTGGTGGTTATCCCCCCCCCCTCACTGATATTTCTAGCGATCTGGGCATAACCTATGGCTTCTATCTCAACCAATCTTATCGGACGGCTAGTCATGAGAGAAAAACTAATGAAAAACAAAAACACACCCGCCATCAACCAAACCACATATTTGATCAATTTCGGTCCTAGTCTATCAACATTAACAGCAAACTTCTGCACTTTGTGTTCAATAGGTTCCACCGCTAAAACTCCTTATGGTTACTGGTTAAAATATCAAAACCTAATCAAATCTTAAATTCTCTACGGGCAACTTATCGCTGTCAGTAATTTTTACAGACATTTCGCCGGGATTTTTCTCAGAAGGATGAATTTCCACAAATAATCTATGTCCCCCCTGAGACAGTGTTAAAGGACAGGTAACCGTTTTTTTAAGCTGAGTGCCATTATACGATGTTATAAGCTTTTTATCCAAATATATTTTCGCGTCGCACGTTCCATGAAAACGCAAAAAAACGTCCATCTTACTTTTAGCAACCAGATTGTTAAGCACAAACCATACCTGATTTTTTTTACCTTTTTGTGAAACGTGGAGAATGTTCGATAATGGATCATATTTGTACATTTTCCAAGCAAATCTGTTCCCATCAATGATAACAGGGTTACCGTCGGACGAAAGAAACACGGAAAGATTATTATCTATGATAGCAGGACTCACCGGTCCCGCAACTAACGATTTCTCAAAATAAGCAAACCTAGCCTTAGAATCAAACAATAAAGAACGCCAAAGTTCATCAAGATAAGAACCTGATATAATATTGTTGCGCAATAAAGCATATTTTTGCTCATACATGTTTAACAAAAATTTCTTTTTAGCATAGATCTTCTTAATTAGAGCTTTTATGTGTAGATAATCAGAAAAAAACGCTACAAAAAAATTTTTACTATAGTATTTATAAACGCCGTTGCCCATAAAAACCTCAAAAATGGACAATTCATACAACTTGGCTAAATATTTTGATGCTTGGTGATAGTAATAGACCTCGTCTGTCGATTTCTTTTTGTCGTTCAAAAATTTTTCCAAAGCGATTTGAGCCTTGCCAAACTGTAACTCTTCTGTCGCCTCGATAGAATTTTTCATAGTTTTATAAAACCGTCTGTCTTTCTTTTTTATCTTAAATCTGGCATAAAAAAGAGGATCACCTATGTATATGGTCTTCCACGGTTTAGAGTAAGCGTGCGATAAAGATTCCTTCTGAGATATCGCCTCCGATAATCCCGCGCCGCCTACCCATTTTCTAACAATATTCTGAGAAAGATTAAAAGCCGCCGAATACGGTTCAGAAACAGATCCGAAATAGACAAAAGCACCGTTTATAAGCCATCTTCCCGCAATAGTATCAGGGTCTTTTATATCTGCCGCCGAAGTACTGTGAGCAAAATTTACCGCAACAGGTACCGTTTTAGGAATATCTCTAACCCGACCACCGGTCCAATTATCGGGTGTCCCCGCCGCATTGATAAAAATTAGACTGTATTTGTTATCTCTATGTGTAGCTTCCCACCAATATTTCAATGATTTAAAAATAGATACCACGGGAATATATTTTCTCAATTCCCAAGCCCCCGGTTCAAGGGCTCTTTGCCATCTTACCGGCCACCTATCGAAAAATAAAGCCGATGTGGTATCAAGAAAAATACTGCACATAGCTTGGTATAACCCCAATCCTCTATCCAAATCGACCAATCTACCCGTATAAGCGTAACAGGTGACCGAGTTCGCCTCCAATCTGTTTATAGCATCATCCAACGAATAGCCTCCCGAATATTTATATGGCATATCAATCGCAATCGTTATCGCCCCTATATCCCCTGAAGTATCTTTGTATGGAAAACCCCATTTATCCAAAATACCTATTATATCTTTGCGAATTTTCTCTTTTGTATGAGTCGTGTAATTTCCCAATAAAGGTTTCTCGGGGGGATCATAAAAAGACAACAACTGTTTGTGAAACAACGCCAAAGCAACGGCACCGGTCCATTCTTTTGATGATAAGTTAGTTAAAACTATCCCTTTGGGCGACACTTTGTTATTTAAAAAATAGTTTTTCAACTCCTGTTCAGTCCCTTCACAAGACGAATCCGAAGTTAATGCTTTTATGATGGTTTTATAAACGGATTTCTTAGATATTTTCAGAGAAACGGAACTTTTATTCAAAAATTCTACATCCCCTTGATTATAAACCGAGGCGAATTTATCGACATACCGGTCGTGTCCGATAAATATCGGATAACGATCTTCATCGCTCCACAACCCCAGATAATACAGAAATGTCGACTTATCCGGAACAATGAGGATTTTCTTCTTAGTATCTTTAGAAAAAGAAGATGTTACCGCCAAAAAAAAACACACTAGAACCGGCAATATTTTATGAAAAACTTTGCCAAACGGAAAACCGATC
>CAZFUR010000308.1:0-3030 GCA_964522245.1 uncultured bacterium
ATACTGTCTGAATAACACTCGGAAAAATTCAGGTGATAGTTTTATGGTAAATAAAAAGAAGACAGGCGTTTTTTTGAAGTCTAAGTCCACCAGTCACGTTATATTGTCGAAAGGTAGAAAAAGTGCTTCGTCTTTTTTGAGCAAACTGTCTAAAAAACAGAGGTTACACCTGTTTCTTACCGCTAGTCCATCGGACAGAATGAAACTGTTATCTATAGAGCCTGACCCCAAAAGTTTAATCAAGCATGTTCCTGAAGAGGAAGTTTACTGGACTATCAAAGATTTGGGTATGAATAAAACTTTTGATCTCCTGAAAATCACTTCCCCCGATCAAATACAATTTATTTTTGATCTGGAATGGTGGGAAGCCGATAACCTAAATACTACCCAGATATTCAAATGGTTGAAAGCAATGTTGTATTGCGGAACCTCCAAGATTGAGCAATGGCTCAAAACATTTGATTTCGATCTTTTAGTTTTGACATTCAAGCAATTTATAAAAGTCTATAAACCTGATGAAGGTACAGACGATTATGGTGAGGCGACAGAAAATCTACCTGCATTTACTTTGGATGGTGTTTATTTTGTGAGGGTTATACATAAAAAAACAGAACTTGCAATACGGAATATTCTGAAAATTATGATCGCAATGGATTCGCAACTGTATTGGAAGATAATGGAACTGGTTATCTGGAGCATAGATCAGGAACTGGAATACGACTGTTTTTGCGAAACCCAACGAAGACTGGATATAAAAGGTATCCCTGAATATGATGAGGCAAGGACTGTGTATAGGTTTATCGCTTCTGATGAAATTGATTCTCTTCCACAAAGAGAATCGGAGTTTATGGAGAAAACCAACAATATCAAAGGCAGTTTTTATCCTATCAGATTAGCCGGTAAAGAGGAGATGTTTTTAACAAGGGTGCTGAAAAACGTAGATAACTATGCCGTACTAGATGATCTAAGCATGAATTTAGCACACATTACAAATAAAATAATGGTTGCCGATCATTTCGCAATACATAAACACGACTCGTTTAAAGATAAGCTAAGCAAGGTGGTCGGTTTCATTAATATCGGACTCGAGTTTATAAGTGACGGTGATGAACAAAAGGGTGTTGAACAGTTAAAAAAATATTGGCTGGAGAATCTATTCCAAATAGGTTGGAGCAGGGTTTTTGAATTAAAAAAGAAAGTCAAAATTCTGAATGATAATCTGAGTACAAAATTTGACCAAGGTGTGAATATTCTGGATTTTCCTCTGAAAGAGACGATTCAAGGTATTTTGCGAGATGACCCGATATTTTTTATCGGAGAAACAGTTTTAGATTGCTCTAACTATCGCAACTTTAAATGCTTATCTGATATAGAAACAGCGAATGATCGGATCTGTCGTGCGATATTTTTATTTGATCTTGTCACTATTGACCTTGGTTTGACTATTCCTGACGGCGCTGTAGTGGTTGGTATAGGAGGCGGTGAGTTTTCTTTGGGGGCAATGTTCATGACAGGTTACGCCAACAGTTTAATGAAAGGAGTTTGGGAATTCAGGTCGCTGGATTTTCAAACTCTTAGAAGATTCTTAGATGAGGTTTTTGAGAACTCCGTCGAGAGCAGGTTTCCCGTAGCTTGCAAAAACGATTTAATAAAAAATATTGAAGGATCGTTTTCCGATAATGAAAAAGTTTACCTTGACCTATTTTTACACGATTTCTTTGCGCGATTGACCCAAGAATACAAAAATGCGTTGGATAGTGGTTTTTTAGATATAATAGATTTTAAGATTTTATGGATAGAGGATTTTTATTCCTGAAAACCTCAAGTATTTGTCTCTATGACCGATTGTTTACGTGGATGATTGTTTTTTTTACAACATTAAACAGAGGGGTGGATTGCCATGACAGATGTAACAACAGAAGCGGTTTCTCAATTAGTCACTTTTAAGCTGGGTAAAGAGGAATACGGTGTATCTATTGAACAAGTCAGAGAAATAATTCGTATTGTGGAGATTATCAATGTGCCCAAATCTCCGGCATTTGTTGAGGGGTTGATAAATCTGAGAGGTACGGTTGTTGCCGTGATAGATTTAAGAAAGAGATTCTCTATCGAACCTGAAGGCGAAGAAGAAGATGCCAGAATTATTGTGGTAGAAGTTCAAGGACGGACAATAGGGGTTATGGTTGACTCTGTATCAGAAGTATTGCGATTATCTAAATCCAGTATAGATGATGTTCCGCCGACGGTTTCGGGAGTAGATGCTAAGTTTTTGTTTGGTGTCGGGAAAATAGGTGATCGTCTCTTGATGTTACTTGATTTAGATAAGATACTCAGCTCAAATGAACTCAAAGGGTTAGATGGTCTAAAACAAGAGTAGATTTAAAAAAAATTATGAAAGGCAGGGGCTGAAATGGTCTCTGCCTTTTTTTTTGGTTATTTTTCGCAGGTAGACTTTATCACCGCAATTATCTTTTTAGGACTGAACGGTTTAACGATCAAATTTTTTGCTCCCGCCTTAAACGAATCTATGACATTGTCTTTGGTATTAACCGATGTACACATCATGATTTTCGCTTCAGGATCGGTTTTCCGTATAAGTTTTACTGCGCTTATACCGTCCATATCGGTCATGTTGATATCCATTATCACCTATAACTGGATTGATTCAATACCGTTTTTTGCTCGTCCTATGACATCGAAACCCGCATCTTCCAAAACGGATGTGAGCTTATCCAGTACGAACGATGAGTCATCAACAAGCAAGATTTTAATGCTATTTTCTGACATGATTGACCTCTTTGTAAAAAGTTGCCGTGTATAAATCAGTCTGCGAATGTCTTTTTTATTACGGCGACTACACGTTCCGGTAAAAATGGTTTTGTGATAAAATTTTTCGCACCTTTTTTTAATGCTTCTATAACCTTATCTTTTGTACCCAACGATGTGCACATCACCACTTTTACGTTAGGGTTTAATTTTTTCAAAGTGTAAAGGGTTGACAATCCGTCCATTTCAGGCATATTGATATCC
>CAZFUR010000309.1:0-3028 GCA_964522245.1 uncultured bacterium
TTCAGACCATTCGGAATGCGGTGTTTTTTTCAATGCCAACTCATAATATTTGATGGCGTTTACGACATCACCCAATTCCTCGTAACAGATACCCAAACTGGTATAAGCGTATGGATGATTTGGTTCTTCTTTGATAGTTTTTAAGTGAAAAGCTATTGCTTCTTCATATTTTTTTTCCGATTGCAACAGATCGGCTAAATTAAACAAGCTCAAAGCGTAATCGCTTTTTATATCGAGAGCGCTTTTGAATTGTTTTATAGCTTTCTCGCGATTGCCCATAAAGCGGTATGCCGTTCCCAGATTATTGTAGTAATCCGGATCATCGGGTTTAATTTTAATAGCCCTATCAAACAATCCGACTGCAGTAGCGTACTCTCCAATAGCTTTATAACAGTTAGCCATATTAAACAGCACATTGGGATTATCCTTTTTTCCTTCCAAAGACTTTTTGTACCAATCGATAGCATCTTCGTATTTAGAATTATAAAAAGCGATATTACCTAACTGGACACACGACTTGTAAAAATCAGGTTCTATTTCCAGCGATTTTTCATACACAGCCACAGCCTCATTTATTTTAAACAATTTTTCGTATATTTTCCCCATAATAAAATATCCCATCGCGTAACCGAATCCCATATCCAAACTAATACTGATCGAATCTAACGCATCATACAGTTTATCTAAACGAATATAGGCGATAGCAAGGTTGTAGTATACAAAAACGGCAAGTTTTTCGTCATCGGGATAGTCTATCAACAATTTTTTCAATCCATCGACCGCTTTTTGGGGAGTACCGTCATCGATATGGTCTGTCGCTTCATAGAAGGCATCGGGGAAATCCCTTTTCGATTCGTTATCCAAGACAGCGTCGTTATCCGGCGATTGCGAAGCGATAAGACCGGAAGATGTCATAATCACGACAAACAGTAGACTAAAAAAATATTTCCCCATAAAATTTCCTTTTTTTATTCTTGAGAAACCTTCATCGAGCAAAAATCGCCACACATAGAACAAACTTTATCGTCATTTGCTCCGTCACACGCTTCTTTCCTGTTTTCGGCTTTTTCAGGATCAATCGCAAGGTTAAACTGCTCATCCCAATCAAAATTCATCCTTGCTTCCGACAAGCGTTTATTCCGCTCCAAAGCCCCGTTTTTACCTGTTGCGATATCCGCCGCATGCGCCGCTATTTTTGATGCTATCACACCGTCACGCACATCTTTTTCGTCCGGCAACCCCAGATGTTCTCTTGGAGTAACATAACATAAAAAAGACGCTCCATACGTAGCCGCTAAAGCGCCTCCGATAGCACCACAAATATGATCGTATCCCATCGCAATATCCGTAACCAGAGGACCCAACACATAAAAAGGGGTTTTGCCCGCATACTTTTTCTTAAGATCCATATTCTCTTTTATCTGGTTGAGAGGCACATGACCGGGTCCCTCAATCATAACCTGCACACCGGCGTCTCGTGCTCTTTGAGCAAGTTCACCTAACACGATCAGTTCACTTATTTGCGCCTCATCGGTTGCGTCATGTATACATCCTGGGCGCAAGCCGTCACCAAGACTCAAAGTTACATCATACTCCCTGCATATTTCTAATATTTTATCGTAATTCGTGTATAGCGGGTTTTCCCGATTGCTATTTTTCATCAATCTAAACAAGTACGCTCCGCCACGGCTGACTACTTTCATCAATCTTTTTTCCAACATTGGAATATGTTCCATTTTTATTCCGGAATGAATCGTAAAGAAATCGACACCTTGTCGAGCTTGTTGTTTTAATATACTTAAGAATTGGTTGATATCAAAAACGTCTGATGAAACCATCATTTCGTATATCGGAACAGTACCGACAGGTTTAGATGAAACCGACAAGATTTTATCTCTTATCTCCGTAAGGTTACCCCCCGTGCTCAGATCCATGACTGCATCGGCTCCGACTTTTATTGCCACACGCAGTTTTGCCAATTCACCGTCCAAAGTTCTCCGCCCCTGAGAAGTACCGATATTCGCATTCACTTTTGTTTTTAGTTTTTCACCTATACCGACCGCATCAATATTTTTGTGTAAAATATTTTTTGGTATAACAACCTCGCCTTCTGCCACAAAACGACAGATCTCTTCGGGTGAAAAACCTTCTTCCTCCGCCACACGTTCCATCTCTTTAGTAATTTCACCTTTTTTCGCATAATCCAACTGAGTCGACATTAACCGATAGCTCCTTTTAGACTTTCCATCCGTCAACAACCTTTTCTATTATTTGACAATCCAGACTATTATCCCCCGTATCCCCCAAATTATCAACATAAGACAATCTGATGTTCTCACGACCACCCACTAAGAATCGCTTAACGTCATATCCTTCCGACAACACTTCTCTACGAGACAAAGTTTTCGGCTCTTGAGGTTTTAGTTTAATAGAATCGTCAAACAAATCCGGTTGATAAAAAGTTTTCATTTTCATAGATGAATTAAACACCCCGCAAAGAAAAATGTCAAGATTAATAGAGTGACACAAAAATCGATACAATAGACCGAAACAAAAACCTACAACAATTTTTTTAGAAATTGACCGGTATACGATTTTTTGCATCGGGCAACTTTCTCAGGGGTTCCCACAACAACCAGATGACCGCCTTGATCGCCTCCCTCAGGACCGAGATCGATAATATGGTCTGCTGTTTTTATTACATCCAGATTATGTTCTATAACGACAATCGTGTTCCCTGAATCCCGCAGTTTAATTATCACTTCAAGTAACTTGTGTATATCATCAAAATGCAACCCCGTTGTGGGTTCATCCAGCAGATATATAGTTTTTCCCGTAGCTTTTTTACTCAATTCCGCCGATAATTTTATCCGTTGTGCTTCTCCGCCCGACAGTGTAGTCGCCGCCTGACCGAGTTTTATATACCCCAATCCGACATCATTTAATGTTTGTAATTTTCGTTTGATTACAGGTATATTTTTAAAAAACTCTAATGCCTGCGCAACACTGCTTTCTAAAACATCGCTTA
>CAZFUR010000310.1:0-3025 GCA_964522245.1 uncultured bacterium
TCCACAACCAGATCCACAACCAGATCCACAACCAGATCCACAACCAGATCCACAACCAGATCCACAATTGGATGAGAGGTATCTTGTTGATCCGTATATTCCGTTCAGTGGTTATGATTTGAAATACACTACGATGGGTAATATGGGTGCTGATTCTGTGCCGGAGCCGGGTGCTATGATACTTTCTTTTATGGGGATAGTTTTTCTTCTGAAATCTGTGCTGAAAATTAATCGTAAGTAATATCTGAGATTTCTTTTTTTAAGCCTGATTTCCCTTTATTGGAAATGTTTCTCAAGAAATTTTGTTACGGAATTCGAGTTTTTAGATCTATATATTCGTGATGGAATGTAGACGGCAAAATATCATCGGTATCTGAAAGATGAAGCAGAAAAAATAGCGGCGCAGGGACTTGAACCCCGGACACGTGGATTATGATTCCACTGCTCTAACCATCTGAGCTACGCCGCCATAAAAAAACGGTCTATAAACAAAATACAGCCCCTCTCTAAAGACTGTATACAGAACAAATGGTAGCGGGGGTTGGATTTGAACCAACGGCCTTCGGGTTATGAGCCCGACGAGCTACCAAGCTGCTCCACCCCGCGTTAATTTATACACATTAAATAAAAAAATATCCGTATAGTCAACAGTTATTTTTATTAAAACTGACATTTGTGAATCGAAAGACGGTTATTAGGGGAATATATTTTTCGAATGCTCTAACAGACAGAGAGTTTCATTAAATTAAATACCTCATTTTTTATTTCTCTCAAATTGACAATTTAAGCTTATTTGAGTATAATCTTTGTGTTGAGAATAATATAAAAAAATTTCTAAAATAAATAATTTTTTCGGAAGGGGAAATCATGCACTCATTATTCAAAAATAAGACAGGTAAAAGTATAGCATTGTTGTTGTGTCAGACCTTACTATTGTTGCCTGTAACTTCATTGATGGCGAATACTGACGTTAAAATCAATAGACGCTACGGTAAAGTTGTTGCTTCTCACAAAACGGACGATTCCGATTTTAAAGTGATTCATATCAAAGATGCCCATTGTCGTACGGAAGCTCAACTAAATATTTCAGAAATACTGAAAGATATTGTCGCAAGCGGTGACGTTAAGATAATAGGATTAGAAGGAGCATCGGGTAGTTTTGATACAGGTTATTTCTCAAAATATCCTGAAAAAAATGTTTTGAGGAAAGTAACAAAATATTTTGTTGAAAAAGGAAAATTATCAGGCGCGGAGTATTATTCAATTAATGAAAACTCCGATGTTTTACTTGGAGTAGAGAATAAAGATCTCTATGTCCAAAATTACAATGAGTTTATTAAATCCCTACCTGTGCGCAAATCGGCGATAAAATATTTTGATAAAATTAATGAGAATTTAAAACTGATTTCTGAAAAATACCAAAGCAGTGTTGTTCATGAATTTAATGGTAAACTTCAGGCTTTGAGACAAAAAGATTTTGTAGGTTTTTGTTCTCTGCTCAATGAATATAGCAAAAAGAACAATATCGCCACGGATTCTTTCGCAAATTTTAATATGTTTGTTTCTACTTTAGGGCTTGAGAAGTCGATACGGTTCGATAAAGTCAATCCTGAAAAAACTGATTTAATCAACAAACTTAGCGAAACGTTGTCTCAAAAAGAGTTGACGGAGCTTTTACAGAAAAACCTCCATTTTAAAATCGATAGGATTAGTCCTGCGGAATATTACGGTTTTTTGAAAGAAAAAGCTGATCTGTTAGACGTGGATTGCTCTGTTTATCCGAATTTCGTCGCTTACACAAAATATTTGCTAAATTATGACAGGATTAGTCAAAGCGACTTATTTCTTGAGGCGGATGAACTTTTGGCTCAAATCAGAGAGAAAATATCTGTCACGGAAGATGATAAACAGATAAATAGACTCATTTTATCGAGTGAGTTGCTTAGAAAATATACTACTCTCAACCTGTCTACTGTGGAGTTGGGTAAACTAGAACGTCAGGGAGTTATGGGTATAAAAGAATTTGATCAGCTTATGCGGTCTTATTCTAAACGATTAAACTTGGATTTTTTAGGTACAACCGCTTTGTTGCACACTATCGTAGATGGGATGCCTTTATTGGATAGTTATTACAAAACGGCTAAAAAACGTGATGCGGCAATGGTTAAAAAACTTCTTGCCGAGATGGATCTGGAAGGGGTTAACACTGCGGTCTTGATTGCGGGAGGGTTTCACTCAGAAGGGATCATGCTCAATCTTGAGAAAGAAGGGGCTAACTACGATGTTATAGCTCCTGAAATAACAAAAGAGCAAGACTCTAATCCGTATTACTCTTTGATGACTAACGACAAAACCGCTTTTGAGGATCTGTTGGCTTCCAATATGTTGGCTATTTCAGCTAATACCGCCAAATTAAATCTATTGGATCAACAAAATCAGAGCGTTTTTATCAAAGAGGTAGATTCGGCATTGGTCGCTATGACGGCGGATTTGGAATCTAATCAAACCTTAAACGAAGTGGAGATGCTTGATAAAATTAATAGTATGTTGTCGGGCTATGACAATAGATACAACGTGAGGATTCTTGCGCGGTCTGTCGCTTCAGGACAAAAAGGGTTTCGTGCGTATTTATTGCAAATAGGGGAAAAGGAGTTTTCTTTTATTGTTCAAGATAAAACTCAAGACTCTTTCGAGCCAGTGGAGGTTTTAGATTTTTATGAGATAGATGATAAGAAAATAACGGTAGCTTCCGCTCAAGAATTTGACAATATGATCGAAACGAGAGGCGTTTTGGCTCAGACGCTTGAGGATTATCGGTATGTAGTTTCCTCCGAGTTCAGTCGTCAGAAAACATATGAAGCTATAGACGAATTGTTGGCTATATTGATTGATACCTCCGAAATATCTACAACAGATATATCGAAAATAACAGATAAACTAGGTGCTAATGTCAAAACTAATATTGAGGGGTATCTATCTTATTTTGTCGATAGGGGGTTGTTGTCTATCGATGATGGTCTTGAGC
>CAZFUR010000311.1:0-3016 GCA_964522245.1 uncultured bacterium
TGGGATAGATATTGATGAGAAATCGCTAAACAAGACGAAGGACAGATTGGCAAAATACGAGTCTAATACACGTTTTGTTTTGGATAATTTTTCTAATATAGAGAGAATTTTAAATAATTTAAATATAGATCAAGTGGACAGGTTTTTGTTGGATTTAGGGGTATCTTCTATGCAGTTGGATAATGCTGATAGAGGGTTCAGTTTTAGGAAAAACGGTCCACTGGATATGCGTATGGGTTCAAGCGTTGGTCAATCGGCTAAGGATATTGTCAATACGTATTCTGAAGAAGAGTTGTTCGAGATAATACGCAAATACGGTGAAGAACGATGGGCACACAGGATAGCGAATCGGATCGTTCGCACACGCAAAAGCAGTGCGATAGAGACGACCGCCGACCTAGAAGAGATCGTGTTCAGGGCAGTACCCGCAAGATTCAGGTATGGACGGATACACCCCGCTACTCGTACTTTTCAGGCACTGCGTGTAGAGACAAACTCGGAACTGGAGTCTTTAGAGAAAGTGTTAGATGTTCTGCCCAAAATACTCCGTAACGGAGGTATTGCGGCAATTATAAGTTTTCACTCTCTTGAGGACAGATTAGTTAAAAACAGGTTCAGAGAACTAAAAAGCGGCTCAGATTTCAGGCTTATAAACAAAAAACCTATAACCGCACAACAGGAGGAACTTTCCGTAAACAAACGTTCAAGAAGCGCAAAGTTAAGAATGATCCGAAAACTTAAAGAAAATGGAGGAGATTATGAGAAAGAAGAATAATTTCAGCGTATTGAGAATCGTATCTTCTTCTCTGTTGACGGGGTCTTTAGCGGTGAGTATATGTCTTGTTTACGTTTGGGAGAGAAATCAGGAACTAAAAATCGGGTACAGAATAAACCGTCTCAACGAGAATATCGATCTTGTGGAACATCAGATTAACAGAATAGTCCCTAAGATAGAGAAGCTCAAATCGCCTGACAAAATATTACTAAAAATACCGCCTGATTTGAAACTTACCTCCAGTGACAAAATAGTTCATCTGAAAAAGGTTGTAAAAAAAGATACGAAATCGAGGGTTTACACGGCAAAAACAACAGACTTTGTTGATCGTTTTATAGCATCGGGATTTAGGTTCAAAACAGATCGTAGTGATTTTATCTGCGCAAAAAACGAGAACTGAGGAGAACAAATATGGCCGCTGAAATATTGTTAATTATCGGAGTATTCGCTTTTTTCTCTTTAACAATGGCTATGTTCATAATTGCGATAGGGGCTGGCGTAAAACAATAACTCTAAAAAGCACAGAACAATGACCAAATATTCCGCAAACAGAAGGATAATTTTTATAGGCGTTCCTCTGGGATTAGTCTTTTTCGCGCTCCTGGGCAGGCTGTACTATCTACAACAGATGCGTCACGATAATTTTCTGGCATTGGCGACAAATCAACATATACGGAAAGTTAAAATTGAGCCTAAAAGAGGCGAGATATTTGATTGTAACAAGAAACCTTTAGCGATAAACGTCAAAGCCGATTCCGTGTTCGCCGACCCAAGAAAAGTCACAGATCCATACCTTTGCGCCCTCAGATTAGCCGAGATACTCGGCGTAGACGAGAAAAGAGCCTATAAAAAACTGACAAAGAAAAAATCGTTCGTCTGGATAAAAAGAAAAGTCGACAAAGATATTACAGAGAAGATCAAACAGCTAAAATTAAACGGGATTTTTGTAAAAGAGGAGGTAAAGAGAGTCTATCCCAAAGAGAGTTTGCTTAGCCATGTATTGGGTTTCACAGGTATAGACGGCAATGGGCTTGAGGGTCTGGAAAAAACAATGAACAATACACTGGCAGGATCGCTAGGCTGGAGGATATCCACAAAAGATGCGAAACACCGTGAACTTGTCCACTGCATGCCGATAGACCAACCTGTAAAAGACGGTAACTCCATAGAGCTGACCATAGATGAAATTATCCAATATATAGCAGAAACCGAACTGAGTATAGCTTTTCAAAAGTACACACCTATATGGGCAGGGATACTTGTCATGAGACCGAGGACAGGAGAAATCCTAGCTATGGCAACCATGCCCACCTATAACCCCAATAATTTCTCCGACTACCCTAAAGAGTTCCGTCGCAACAGAGTGATAAGTGACATATTTGAGCCGGGCTCTATCTTTAAAGTTATCTCATGTTCATCTGCCTTAAACGAGGGAGTTGTCAAGTTCAGCGACGTCTTCAACTGCGAGAACGGATCATTCAGAGCATTTGGTCATACTTTACATGATTGTAATAAATATGAGTACCTGACTTTTCCTCAAATAATAGCCGTATCCAGTAATATCGGCACCGCTAAGATAGCGATGAACCTAGGTGGCAAAAAGCTTTACAGGTATCTGCGTGCCTTTGATTTTGGAGTAAAACCGGATATTGCGCTATCAGGTGAAGCCAGAGGACTGATGCACCCATACAAAAACTGGTCTAAACTTTCTATCATGTCAGTTCCCATGGGACAAGAGATATCCGTCTCCATGCTACAAATGCTAAAAGCCGTATCCGCCATAGCCAACGGCGGAGTCATGATGAAACCGTACATTGTAAAAAGAGTTCTATCCCCCAACAATAAAGTCATAAAGGAAAACACACCCCAACCTATTCGCCGTATAGTTTCTCTAAAATGCTCTAAAGCGATGAACGAAGCACTAAAACTGGTCGTAGCAAGAGGAACAGGTATAAACGCCAACATAGAAGAATATACCGTCGCCGGTAAAACCGGTACCGCTCAAAAGGTTTACCAAGGTAGATATTCCAATACAAAATATGTAGGTTCTTTCATAGGCTACGCGCCTGCCGACGATCCCGAGATATCTATGCTGGTACTTATGGATGAACCTCACAAACAACATTACGGAGGGGTGGTGTCCGCTCCTGTTTTTAGGGAAGTCGCAAGAAAAGTCCTGAAGTATTTAGAAATACCGCCTGAATTAGACAGGCTACCGTTATCGCAAAATCGTGAAAAATT
>CAZFUR010000312.1:0-3007 GCA_964522245.1 uncultured bacterium
AAGGGTTTGGCTGTTCGCCAATTAAAGCGGCACGCGAGCTGGGTTTAGAACGTCGCGAGACAGTTCGGTCCCTATCTGATATGGGCGCTGGATATTTGAGAGGACTAATCCCTAGTACGAGAGGACCGGGATTGACGAACCAATGGTGTTCCAGTTGTTCCGCCAGGAGCATTGCTGGGTAGCTATGTTCGGAAAGGATAAGCACTGAAAGCATCTAAGTGCCAAGCCTACCTCGAGATTAGATATCCCAATTAGACTCCTTGTAGACTACAAGGTTGATAGGCCAGGTGTGTAAGCGCAGTGATGTGTTCAGCTAACTGGTACTAATAAGTCGATCGGCTTGACCTTATAAATTTAAGATCATTAGACCCGATTTATCGGGTCTGATGATCGCATATAATAATTCTCCCCCTAAAAAAAAATACTGTTTTATATTCTATATTTACAATAATCCCGGTGATTATAGCGGAGGGGAAACACCCGTTTCCATACCGAACACGGCAGTTAAGCCCTCTTGCGCCGATGGTACTGCAGCGCTAGGCTGTGGGAGAGTAGGAAGTCGCCGGGTTTTTTTGTATCTAATATCAAACCTGTTTTTCCATAATTTGCAAAATAAATCTTATTTTTTGAAAAAATCAAAAAAAAATGATATAATAGATTGAATACCGTCTTGTTTTGTCGGTCTGTTAACTAATAAAAATAAGAGGCCTTTTTATGCGTTTATCTAATAAATTCCTTCTTTTGGGACTGGTTTGTTTTGCCTATCTGATAAATATCGAGTGTGTTTATTCTGAAAACCGTATTTCCAAATTAAAAAACGATAACTATATTTTCTTCAAAAATTCCCATATAAACACAAAAGATTCTGAAAAAAATTCTATACCAAAAAAACTAAGGTCAATGTTTTCTAACACATATGTCGTTCAGTTTACGGATGATATAAAAAAAGATTGGCTAGATACTTTGAAAAATAAAGGTATTGAACTTGTATCTTATATTCCCAACAATGCATATGTAGTTAAATCTTTGAAAAATGAAAATATTATCGATTTGGATTTTGTCAAATGGGTCGGTCCTTACGATGCATACTACAAAATGTCTGAAGAATTAGTGGATAGAGTTATAGACGAAAATCCGAAAGAATCCGATATATATAATCCTGAATTTGTTCAACTTGACGTGATTTTTTTTCCGGGTGAAGAAGATGAAGCGATAAAAGAAATAGAAAATCTGGTCGGAGCGGTGATAGAAAAATATAAAGTTGGTTGTTTGTCTAAAGCTACCGTAATTGTGCCGGTTTTTCATATCTCCCAAATCGCTAAAATTGATGGAATTCAGTGGGTAGAACCTAAAAATGAACGTGTTTTGCATAATGATCTTGCAAAAAATTATTCAAACTTGACATCCATATTAACAGATCATCCTAGTTTGACTGGCAGAGGTGTAATTGTGAACGTGAACGATACCGGTGTCGATGATACTCATAGGGCTTTTTCCCAGAACTCTTCGTTACCGACTTCTTATCCGGGTAACAACACGAGAATACAATATATGAATAGAAGAGGCGATTCAGATGGGCACGGTACACACACCAGTGGTTCTGTTTTGGGAAACGGTGCGTTGTCCGATACGGTAAATTCCGCTCCCGGTTCTACGGCTCCTTATACAACTGATCAGTTTGCAGGTATGGCTCCCGATGCTGGTTTGGTGATGTTGAATATTTTTGGCGGTAGATATAACGATTTTGAAATGATAAGAACTGCGTATTCCCATGGGGCAAGAATTTCGTCTAATAGTTGGGGGTATACCTCCTTTTCAGGACCCGCTAACGTCTATAGCGGTGCCTCGGCTACGTGGGATGCGGGGGTTAGGGACGCTAGCTATTCTGTAGGAGATCAGTCGTTCTTGGTTTTTTTCTCTGCGGGTAACGATGGGTGGGGGAATGATAACGGACTCGGAGGATCTGCCAATACGATCGGGTCGCCCGGAACGGCAAAAAATATTATCACCGTCGGAGCCTATGAAGAGGCTAGACTTGCCGACAATATGTACTGGACATCCTCTAATGATGATAGAGGAGAAGTCGCGGGGTTCAGTAGTCGTGGTCCCGTTGAACCCGATCAGAACGGTATCGGTATGTTTAAACCTGATATTGTAGCCCCCGGTGTTTATGTTTTATCCACTCAGTCATCTCAACAATCTTCATCGCCCGATTCGTCTCCGTTCTCGTGGGATTTTAAAAACGGTAACGTGGATTCAGGCGATAATTACGAGTTTATGTCGGGTACAAGCATGTCATGCCCGATTGCCGCCGGTCTTGGTGCGTTGGTTTATCAATATTGTAAACAGCAAGGACATACTCCAAGTGCTGCATTATGTAAGGCTTTGATTATAAACGGGGCAAGAAGTATAAGCTCAAAATATGATTTCAATACAAAGGCTGATATTATCTATCAAGGTTGGGGAGGAATAAACTTAGATACCACCATAAACGGACCTAACGGATTTCTCGATAACGATGACGTTGTATTTTACGATCAGGGGGAGTTGGGATACCTTGAGGACGATCAGGAAATCTCGGTAACAATACCTATAAAAGAGTTTGGAAACCCTCTGAGAATAACTCTTGTTTGGACAGACTATCCGGGTAGTCCGGCGGCGGATATATCATTGGTGAATAATCTTGATTTGGAGGTTATTTCTCCGGATGGCACAACGATTTATAAGGGAAATAATTTTGATACAGGAAGTATATGGAGCTCTCCGGGCGGGGAATATGATTGTATAAATAATGTCGAAAATGTTTATATCGAAATAGCCACTCTCGGCGATTATACAGTCAAAATTATAGGCAGGTCTATTAATGCGGATTCATGTTCTTCTACTCCGGAAGTAGACCAAGATTTCGCGTTGGTTTGTTCAGGTGATATGGGGTATCGCCTTATTCCTTTTGGGAGAATTTCCATCACAAAAAAAGTCTGTAACCCGGGAGAATCCATAACGGTAG
>CAZFUR010000313.1:0-3001 GCA_964522245.1 uncultured bacterium
AAAATAGAGCTGACCACAACCCCGGTCAACAAAGACCTTAGAAGATCTTTCTGAGTCGCATCTTCTTTAGTCTTAACAGCATAAATACCGAAAATAGAAAACATAACGCCCAACCCCGCAATCAACATCGGTAAAATTACAGCGTTCAGCTGATTGACACCCACAAATGCCGCTGCACCTAACGCCGCCGTAGCAAGAATAGATCCGCAATACGACTCATATAGGTCAGCCCCCATACCGGCCACATCACCAACGTTATCACCGACATTATCCGCTATAGTAGCCGGATTACGTGGATCGTCTTCAGGAATCCCGGCTTCCACCTTACCGACAAGATCAGCACCAACATCAGCCGCTTTTGTGAATATTCCGCCCCCCACTCTCGCAAACAACGCCTGTGCAGAAGCACCCATACCAAAACACAACATCGTAACCGTTATCTCGGATAACGAAAGCTGATGCCCAAACATAGGAGCAATCTTGTATAAAAGTAAAAACCATAGACAAATATCTAATAAACCGAGACCGACAACAACCAACCCCATAACAGCGCCTGAACGAAAAGCTACCTTCAATCCTTGATTTAAAGAAATAGAAGCACCATGCGCCGTCCTAGCGGAAGCATTAGTCGCAGTTTTCATTCCCAAAAAACCAGCCAATCCGGAAAATATACCACCCGTCAAAAAAGCAAAGGGGACAACCTTAGACTGGACATTGAGCACATAAGCCATTATGAAAAACATAATGAATGCCACGACAAAAAATATCGCAACAACCTTATACTGCTGTTTTAAATACGCCATCGCTCCTTCTCTAACATGAGAAGCAATGGTTTTCATTTTTTCATTGCCTTCCGAATTGCGCATCATCTCTTTGTAAAACACAAACGCAAAAATCAAAGCCAACACCGATCCTAGCGGCGCAACCCACCATAATAGAGGAATAGGTGTTTGTCCACCAGTAACATCCGCGGCATACAGACTCCCCGAACCTAACAAAAGATTCATCAGTAAAAACAGTTTCTTTTTCACTAAGCAATTCTCCTTTTTTTCTTAGTTTTATCCAGTTAATTGTAGTTAATCAATTACCTAAATCGTTACATTTAATTTTTTCATTGTTTTGATGCTGTTGGGAAAAGACTCTAAGTATATATCTTTTTTCGACATGACATTATAAGACTTCCAAACAAGATGCACACAACGGAATCAAACGAGTTATCGGATGGTATCAAATATCAATCAATTTTTAAACAAAATAATTCACATTTTTCTTATAAATACCGTCATTCAACAAGGAACCTTTTGCGCTAGAAGTAAATAAATCTACATGGATTTGCAAAAAAGAAATACTTATGCCGACCAGACATACTGGTTGTTTGGCTAAACGTGCTTGAGAGATGATGGGATGGATAAATTAATGAAAAAACCTTCTTTTCAGGGTTGTTTCTAACTGCAACGTCCTATACAACTGTTTATTCTGTAACTATTTACATCGGTGGCAAGGATAGGTTCGGATATGGTGACGCAGTAGGCTATTTTGATAATAAAAGTACCGCACCAGACAAAAACGGCAACGAAATTCTCGATTCAGGAAACGCCTTACCAGATCTAAACAGAGACGGACACATCGCAACAAACAAAGGTGATGATTTCGATTTCCAATCCACATCAGAGATAGATGATGGAACTAACAGTACAGGGACATATTATACTGATGTAGCCTTGTCAGATATTCTAGACGCTGAAGTTACAATCAAGATACATGCACCAAGAGAACCTTATGTCGCTTTCGATTACGCTCTACTCGACACCGCACCGATTTCAACAATCCCTGAACCGATGTCGTTAATTCTTCTAGAATCATGCTTATTCGGTATCGGATTGAGGCGATGGAAAAAATAAAAACACAAAACAAAATCTATCCACCCCGTCTTGATGGAAAAGGCGGGGTGATTCTTTTTACAAAAAAACCATAAATTGTTTTAGCTTTTTTTAATTTACATATTTTTAGAATATTCAGTAAAAAGATATTTTGCTTACTTTAACACTTACCCTTATAGCATTAGCTTTCTACGATAAAACATATTCTCATCTCAATTTGAAGAATATCGTTTTGCTATTACAAACCTTATTTTTTATTGACAGAAAGTACACATTATAGCATACTGATGTGCTTTATTTCTGAACAACGTTGTTATTTAATGTGTTGTGGATAATCTTTTACGGAACAACTAATCGCAAGAGGACAAATGGAAACAGGCGTAAGTTATTTTGGGAGCAGACTGGCTGAACACGTTTTTCCTGATATGGAAAGAATTGCCGAAGCAGGTTGCACTTATGTAGTTCATACCTTTTCAGAAGAGGATATGAATTTCTATCCGAAAAATATATCTGATATTGTCGAAAAAACAAAATCACTAGGTATGAAGGCACACCTAGATCCTTGGGGTGTAGCAGGAATTTTTGGCGGAGAAACATACTCGTACTACATAGCTAAAAACCTTGAGGTTCGGCAAATAACAAACATCGGCAAATCAGAACCGTTAGCCTGTTTGAACAATCCTGAACTAATCTCTTTTATGAAAATATGGGTAGACAAAGCGATCGATGCAGGCGCAGATGCGATTTTTTGGGATGAGCCTCACTTTTATGTACCGGGTTGGTTTGGAGCGATAGAGCCCACAAACGTTTGGGGATGCTGTTGTGATATCTGTAAAGATCTTTATAAGCAGAAATACCATCAGGAAATGCCCGTCGAACAGACAGATCAAGTCAAACAATTTAAACACGATTGCCTGATAGATTTCCTAACCAAAATGTGCGAATACACCGCAAAACAAGGCGTCGAAAACAGTATCTGTATGCTACCCAATGAACAAATCCGAGACAGCGGATTCTGGCAAACCGTCGGACAGATACCGCATCTAAGTAGTTTCGGTACAGATCCTTACTGGATAACAAAAAAACAATGGGAGTGGGCAATAAATCCTAATCCCCGCGAA
>CAZFUR010000314.1:0-2994 GCA_964522245.1 uncultured bacterium
CTCCCGATCTGGATCGTTTCAGATCTAAGTAGTTATGAATACCCTTTTATAAAAAAGAAAATCTTGAGTTTTTTGTTCTGTCCGTTATACTCTTCTTTTCGGTTGAATCTGTTTTTAATTTTTATTGAGAGGATTTATGAATTTAGACTTAACTTATCTTAGAGTCTATAAAGAAGAAATTATCACTGTTTTTATAGTTGTATTATCTGTTGTGGTGTTGGCGGGATTGATTTTTTTTCTATATAAAAAATGGTGGGTAAAAAGACGTATAAACTCAAATATCAGGCGAATACGCTTTTATATGGCGGGTAGCGGCAAGACTTATGATCTTTGTTGCGAGTTGGCTCACTGTTATTATCAGTTGCAAGATTACGATTTATCGGAAAATTGGTTTAAAGAAGCTCTCAGTATTAATCCAAATGATGTGGAGGCTTATCTGGCGGTTGCGCAACTGTATAAAAAGAATGAGAAATATGAAGATTTAAGAGAAATATGTGAAAAACTCGTGAAACTTAATCCCTCTGATCCTGATGCTTTAAGAGAGTTGGGCTGGGCTTATTACTACTGTGAAAAATATTCAGACGCCATAGATGTCTTTGTGCAGGTGAAAAATATGTTTCCGGGCGATGCGCATACGCGCTACTGTCTGGGATTGTTGTACATAAGCGATGGCAAAAAAATTAAGGCTATAGAGGAGTATCGTCATCTTAGAAAATTAGACGAGAAAAAGGCAAACGCACTATTTGATTATATATATCCCGATAAACATCAGGTTATAAAGACAGACAATAATACTCTTTCCCAAGAAGACGATCCTGTATCCGGAGAAAAGAATGATGATTGATTTTCTTATGTCGGATATTTTTTGTGACGGCGGGGTTGTTTATGAAATTTGATCTGAATGAGATAATTTATACCATACAAGGCGAATCCAGTTATGCGGGGTTTCCGTGTGTGTTGGTACGCTTTTGCGGTTGTAACCTGAAGTGTGTATATTGTGATACCGAACATACTGAGGTTAATAAAAGGTTAACTCTTAATGAACTGTTTTTAGAGGTGGATAAGTTTGGTTGTCATATGGTTGAATTCACCGGTGGTGAGCCTTTGTTGCAGAACAATTTAAAAAGTGCAGTTGATATGTTTTTGGATAAAAATTACAAGGTTTTGATAGAGACAAATGGATCAAAAGATCTGAGCGTTTTGGCAAAAAGTGTTGTTTTTATCGTAGATGTAAAGTCGCCCGCAAGTGGAGCGGGTGATTCTTTTAGACTGGAAAATCTGAAATACCTTACCGCCGACGATGAACTGAAATTTGTTCTTACCGACAGGAATGATTATTTGTGGGCTAGAAAATTTATTAAGAAACATTTGCTACTTAAAAAATATAAACTGATATTCGCTTGTGCGTCGTCTTTTTTGAATATAAAAGATTTGGCGCAGTGGATGTTGGAAGATAAATTGAACGATATCAGATTGCAGACGCAATTGCATAAGTTTATATGGGGTGTAGACGCAAAAGGGGTATGATTATGAAAAAAGCAGTGGTTCTGTTGAGCGGTGGACTCGACTCTTACACCACCGCCACGATAGCTAAATCAGAAGGATACAAAATCTATGCTTTGAGTGTTTTTTATCATCAGAGACATGAGATAGAAATCCGATCGGCAAAGAAAATCGCACAGGTTCTTAAAGTTGAGAAACATATTGTAGTCGACATGGATTTTCTAAAGACGATAGGCGGGTCTGCTCTGACGGACTCAATTCCTGTTCCTGAAAAAAGATCGGATATTAACCAAGGTATTCCTTCAACCTATGTTCCCGCACGCAACACGATATTTTTATCTTATGCGATGGCATGGGCGGAGGTCTTGTCTGTCAAAGATATTTTTATAGGCGTTAACGCCGTAGATTATAGCGGGTATCCCGATTGTAGACCTGAGTTTATAGATGCTTTTGAAAAAATGGCAAACCTTGCTACCAAGGCAGGAGTAGAAGGGGGAAAACTAACTATTCACACTCCGTTAATCGATATGAAAAAGAGTGAGATTGTCAGGAAGGGTATTTTTTTAGGGTGCGATTACTCACTGTCTTTGAGCTGTTATAATCCTCACGCTGACGGGCGTTCGTGTGGCAGGTGTGATAGCTGTGTTATAAGAAAAGAAGCATTTAAAGAAGCGGGAGCCGTTGACCCTATAGATTACGTATGATTATCTTTTTCGTTTGAGACTGAATATTTTTGATAGGGTATCGGTAAATATTTTTTTAATCTGTTCGGTTTGCGTGGCAAAAAGAATATGGGTTATTGTGGTTTTAGCCATGCAATGGTCTATGCAGACGCCTAACATGGTCTCGGCTATCTCGTATGGTGATGGTCCTGTCGTTTGGTTGATAAAAGGCAATATCACCACTTTTTCAGATTCCCACTCTTTTGCTTCGTTTAGGGAATTGTTTAGGCTGGTTTTTATATCGCAGACAGCTATTTTTCCGTCCTGTCCCATACAGATTGCGTGAATCAGATGTTTTGTAGGCAGTTTACCCCCTTTTGTCGTTATTGCTTCTCCGATGGAAACGGAACCGTACTCTAAGGCTAATTTTTCTACGTTGTCGCCGGCTTGTTTTTTGACCAGTCCGGAAACGTCGTTGCCCATCCATAGATAGTTGTTTGCGGGGAATATCAGGGAATCGGTTTTTATGGTATGAAACTGTTTGTCGGTTATTTCAAGAGCGGTTTTATTTATCTGCACGTAAAACTCCTTTTTTCTCAATATATTTACCTAGTATAATCGATGAAATTATTACCAATGGCAATGATACGCAAAGGCGTATGAGGGCAAATTTTACGCCGAGAAAAGAAATCTCAAACGTTGTCATGGGAATACGCGCTATTGCCGCCGCTCCCAGATAAGTAAAAATAACACTCCATTTCGCCCCTTTTCTGTATAGAGAATCCATAATCGGAAACGCAAGATACAACCCGCCAACCGTAGGAGCTGC
>CAZFUR010000315.1:0-2975 GCA_964522245.1 uncultured bacterium
CAGTATGGGTATTAACCCTAAATTCATTGCCATTTAAGTTGCCTGATGATGCGATCCGTTGGGCGTATATGCCACTGCCACTGCTATCTTGATCATCGCTTTGCCACGTAACTAGAAAGTCTGTCCCGTTTGACGCAACCGAAGAGTATCTTTGGTTATTGGAAGTGAATGTGTTGATTCTAAATTCCGACCCTAATGTGTAATTTGCAGAAAAAACCGAACTTGTGTGCAACATGACTACTGCGGTGATAAAACCGATGGAAAAAACTCTCATTTGTTTATTCATGTTTTTGTACCCCTACTTATCTGTTAAAAGCCTTGTTTGTACATCCAATACCTGCAATTAGTACGTAGCACATTAATAGCGGTATGTCAATTTTATGTCTAAGATATTGGAATTAACAGAGTTATAGGATTCTATTTTTCTAACAGGACAACCGTTTCTATGTGGCTTGTGTGGGGAAACATATCGAAAGCATCAACCTTTTTTGGTGTGTATGAGGCGGACTGAAGCCTTTTGATATCTCTGGACAATGTTGCGGGTGAACAGGAGATGTATATCATTCTTGGCGCATTTAGTGCCAGAACCTGTTGCATCGCTTTTTTTGTCAGTCCTGTCCTTGGTGGATTGACCAGTAGCAGATCGGCATCAAAATTGAGATCTTTTATTTTTTCTACCCGTCGTCGGTAAAACTTGCAGTTATCAATAGAGTTAATCTCGCAATTTTGTACGGCGTTTTTTATGTTTGTCAGATCAGAATCTATCCCGATAACGGTTTTGGCGATTTTTGATAAAAACATCTCCATTGTGCCTGAACCGCAATATAATCCTAATATCTGTTCGGTTTTATCGGCAAACTCTATTATTTTGTCGTAGATTAGATTTGCGATATATGTATTTGTCTGAAAAAATGTTTGAGGATATATTTTGCATTTTATTTTGCCGATGGTTTCTTCGATATACTCCTGCCCGAATATTTTTTTAATCTCGCCAAAATGCCTATCGACCGTTTCTTCTACCCAATAAAAACTTTTAATTTCGGGTATTGCATTATTCAGTTGTTCCGCTAGATCATCTATTTTTAGGATGTCTCCTTTTGTCGTTACTAGAACAACCATTATTTCGTTGGTGTTTTTACCTCTTTTCAAAACGAGTTTTTTGTAATCGATACCTAAATTGTTGTCAGCGAAATTTCTGAAAATATCGAATATAATAGACGCCACTTTCCCGAAAATAGCACATTCTTTTATCGGGGTGATCTGTTGTGTATATTGCCTGATGGGGGAGACTCGCTCTTTCAGTCCGACTTGTGTTTTGCCGTCGACTGTTTTTATAGAATATTCCATCTTGTTTCTGTAGCCGAACAGATCTTTTGACGGTGTTATAGACAAGTTATCCAGAAGATCGTCTTTGACGGATCCGATACTTTTGAGGGTTTTTTTTAGATATTTTAGTTTGATTTCCAGTTGTTTGTCGTATTTCAGGTTTTGCAGAACGCATCCGCCACATTTGTCAAAATGAGGACAATCAGGGGTAACTTTAAAAGGTGAGGTTTCCGTAATCTCGATGATTTCCCCGAAAAAATAATTCTTTTGTTTCTTCAGGGGATTGATTTTTACTTTATCGCCCACAATACCCGTACCGTCCGGTATAAAACAAACCGCTCCGTCTTTTTTTACTACACCCCAGCTTTCCGGTAAGGCGATATCTATAATTTCCGCTAAAAATGTGCCTTGAATATCTTTTTTCATAATACAGCTCCGTTAAATTTTGGTAGAATATACCAGAAAACCTGTCGGGGGTGTTAACAAATAATTTATCAGGAGACATTATGCAAGGAATTATAAGCCGTCAATTATCGATAAATACAGGTTCCGTATCAAACACGTTAAAACTGTTGGCAGACGGAGCGACTGTTCCGTTTATCGCAAGATACAGAAAAGAAGTTACCGGGAATTTGGACGAAGTCCAAATCAGGCAGATCAGGGATACTCACCAATACCTTTCCGAACTGGAAGAGAGAAAACAGACCGTTTTAAACGCCATAGATGAACAGGATAAACTGACTCCGGACCTTAAACGAAAAATATTGTCCGTAACCTCAAAAACCGATCTGGAAGATATATACCTGCCGTATAAACGTAAAAGAAAAACCAGAGCTTCCGTAGCGATAGAAAACGGATTGGAACCTTTGGCAGATTTGATGATGAGCCGATCGGGGATATCGGATGAGAAAGAGAAAATAATCTCATCTTTCATAAACGATAATCTGCCCGATTCTGATGCGGTTCTTCAAGGCGCTAGGGATATCGTTGCCGAGCGGATAAATGTCGATAGCCGGATCCGAGCTTGGTTGCGGTCTATGTTTCTGTCGGAGGGGATAATCGAAACGGCGGTGAACAAAAAACAGATTCAGAACGCGTCTAAATATCAGATCTATTTTGATTATCGAGAACCTATTAGAAAAATACCCTCGCATAGATTATTGGCTGTTTTTAGAGGTGAGAATGAAAAGTTTTTAAAAATAAAGTTTGTTCTGCCTGATGAGAAAATGAAACGGTTGGTTGAAGATAAATATCTGAAAAATTCCGACGGATTGTTCAAAAAAGATCTGAATCTTGCCATAGAAGATAGTCTGCAAAGATTGATTTTACCGTCTATCACTACTGATGTCAGGCAATCCATGAAAGAGAAGGCCGATCTTTTTGCGGTATCGACATTCGCTAAAAATCTGCGTCAACTTTTGCTTGCGTCTCCTTTGGGAGCAAAACCTGTAATGGCTCTTGACCCGGGATTCCGCACGGGTATTAAGTTGGTTGTGATAGATGAGACGGGTAAACTCATGTTCAATTGCGCAATATACCCTCTGCCTCCGCATAATAAAAAAGAAGAGGCTTTTGGGGTGATAGATCGGTTAGCTGTTGAACATAAAATAGCTTTTATCGCTGTGGGGAACGGTACGGCAGGGCGGGAG
>CAZFUR010000316.1:0-2961 GCA_964522245.1 uncultured bacterium
AGCTTAAAAATGAAATAGCCAAGCTTTTGGATATACCTAGTTTTGATAACATTATTGAAAATGCCGTGAATAAATACGCACGCACTAATAATATAGCCCCAAGCCCATATTTTGCTGAAGCTTGGAATATCAAAAAGGGTATGCCTTTAGCTATTTCTATAGATAATTATCTCGATGCACATAGAGATAATGACAAAATTGCCCTCTGCGGGAAATTAGCAATTGTCAGATCTATATTAGATGCTGAAAACACAAGTCGTCTTGAAAAAAACTCGCTTATGTGCCGTTCATTTAAGTCTTTGGAGAAAATAAAAGAAAAAGATGAAACTTGGTATCTTTCTTTTTTTAAATTACTTACCGAAAACTGTACCTCAGATCAGCTTAAAGAAAGATTCGAATCCATCACCTTGATCATTTTTAATTATGATCGTTGTGTAGAACATTTTCTCTATTACGCATTACAAACATATTATCCCGAACTTTCTCAAAATAAAAATACTGAAACGCTAAAGAAAATAGCCGAGCTTGTAAAGAGTATCCATATCTACCACCCATACGGAGACGTTGGCTCTCTACCATGGATAAATCAAGATGAAACAACAATGGAGTTTGGGACAACGCCAAACGGTAAACAACTATTAGATCTCTCCAAGAGAATTAAAACATTTACTGAGGGCACGGATCCTGAATCAAGTGAGATTGTAGAAATCCGACAACATATGGGCAGTGCGGATAGAATCGTATTTTTGGGTTTCGCTTTTCATGATCAGAATATGGAATTAATTACTCCGGAACATTATGAACCTACAAATCTTGGGATTGATTGTTTCGCAACAACATTTGGATTTTCTAATAACGATGAAAAAATCATTAAGGAAGAAATCAAGGGTTTGTATCGTACTGATAAACCGAATAGATCAGATAAAATTAGAGTGAATACGGCAACTTTAAAATGTGCTGAATTTTTTAAAGAATATTGGAAAAGTCTATCTTTTACTAAAACATACTGCCAAAAAAAATTTCGAGGAGAAGATAATGACAAAACGTGATCTGGTTGTGAGAATCTCTCGTGAGACGGGAATAGCGCAAAAAAACATCCATGCCGTTATACAAAACCTGCTAGACAGTATAATCGGGATTCTGCGGAACGGATCATCTATCGAGTTTAGGAATTTCGGAGCGTTTAAAGTTATCATCCATAAAGCAAGAAAAGGAATCAATCCAAACTACCCGTATGATAAAATAGATATCCCCGCAAAAAAAGTTGTCGTTTTCAGACAAGGGAAAAAGTTGCAAGATCTAATAAAAAGTATCCCTTAATAAAAAAATTTCCTTTTTTTTCAGTTGTGTTGTATAATTCACCTTTTCAGAGACTGTTTTAGGAAAAATCCTGAAAGGGAGAGTGAATAATGCCAAAAATATTGATCGCGTATTTCTCTGTCACAAACAACACAAAAGGTATGGCAGAGCTGATAGCACAAGGAGCAAAAGAAACAGGTTGCGATACAATTATAAAACCGGTTGACGATGTTTCCGTAGACGAACTGCTAGAATACGACGGGATTATATTAGGTTCACCGACTTACTATGGCGGACCGGCTTATCAGATAAGGAAACTGATCGACGAGAGTGTCCGTATTCACGGTAAACTTGCCGGTAAAGTCGGCGGTGCGTTCACCTCTTCAGCTAATATCGGGGGCGGAAACGAGACGACTATAGTCAATATATTAACAGCACTAATGGTTCATGGGATGGTGGTGATAGGTTCATCTACGGGTGACCATTACGGTCCGGTAAGTATCGGCTGTGTCGATAAAAGAAGCAAAGAGATTTCCGTAGAGTACGGATACAAAGTGGCAACTTTAACAAAGAAACTGTTTCCATAAAATGAGTATTTCTAATAAAAAACGTAAATATATCAAACGGTACGCGTCAACAAAAACCCCTGAACAGCTCTGTGCCGAAACAGGGCTTGCGATGACATCTGTTCGCAAAGTTCTAAAAGATTTAGGTTATACCGTAAACAAAGACACCTCTAAAGAGAAAACGCGCGCCGATGACGATCTTTTTGTAAAACAGTTGTTCTGGTTGTTTTTCTCTATTGCGTTATTTGTGTCACCCTTATTTTTCATCAGTGGTTTATACGATATGTACAGTCTCCCTAAAAGTGCTCTTCTGGCTGTTTTGGCACCGCTGACAGGGATCACGTTTGTAATCTACGCTTTATCAAGCAAAGAGTTCTCGTTTATAAGGTGTATAAAAAAACCTGCGTTACCGTTAATTATGTTTTTGGGTTATGCGGTACTGTCTCTTACATGGGGGATTAATAAATACAGCGGGATTTTGTCGCTGGAGATATGGATATGTTTGTCGATATTTTTCTTTGTCCCTCTTAACTTTTATAAAAAGTTCGATCATATCAAGATTGTATCGACAATCATGACTTTAGCCGGTGTTGCCGTCGCAACGATAGGTATATTTCAGTTTTTCGGGAAAAACCCTGCTTTCCTCTATCAAGCCGCCGTGCCGGGCTCAACTTTCGGCAATAAAAATTTCGCCGCACAGTTTGTAGTGGCAATAATACCGTTTAGTATTTACACCGCTTACCTTTATAGAGAACACAAAACACATGTTCTTTTTGGACTATTCCCATCCGCTTTGATATTTTTTCTGATTATAACCAGAACAAGAGGAGCTTGGCTGGCAAGCGTTGCCGGACTGATTACAGGTACGGGATTATTGTTATTCTATCTTATAAAAAACGATCTTTTACGAAATTTGAGTTTTAAAAATCTTCTCGGCAACACGTTTATGAAACATCTCATGCCCGGTTTGGTTTTTTTTCTTATTATGATCCTGATAACCTTAATGCCGTCAAACAAGAAAAACAAGAAACATATCGATCTGGATTTCGGACAAGAGATCAAGTCTATCGCCAACACAAAAAAAGGTTCCGCACAC
>CAZFUR010000317.1:0-2919 GCA_964522245.1 uncultured bacterium
GTTTCATTATAAAGATATTGGACTTTTTTTGAGAAAAGATCTATGCTCTCAAAATCATCGGTCGGTTTGTGCCTGTTAGAGTACACTCTGCCATTATTGATATTTTTACAGGTTAACTGAACAAATGCCCTCATTTTTCCGGGTGCTCGGTATGAAGCCTCTGTTACAAGATGAATCTCACCGTTTATCAGTATTGCTGCGCCTCTGCGCAGTTGCGATGCTTTTGCCATTTCTCACTCCATTATAATTTTGCTTAACGTTTAAAAAGATTAAGCAGTATACAACAGAATCAGGCTTTTTTCAAGGAGAAGATTTTTATTCCGCTTTGGGTTCTCTGCTTATAAACGGAAACCCGTATGTGTGTGTCCACATATTGCTGAGTATCGTGCCTACGGTTTCTATGGCTTTTCTGAAAGGTGTATTTCTCACCTGAGACCATCTGAGATCTTTTATTCCGGACGTCGGGGTTTTTAAATTATATAGAATAGGACACTTAAATCCATCGTCTTTTGAGCCTGCGGCTTGTACTCTGAGCCATGCTTCTCCTGTGGGGAGCACATCTGTTATGTAGCTTACCGCTACTTGTGCGCTATCAAAAACCTTTGTGGTGATCTTTCTGCCGAGTTCGGTCTCTCCGATTGTGGCGTCGGGGACGATTTCCATCGTATTCAGTATGCCCAGAAATAGGCTTTCCCCCGTATTTAATATACTTTGCGGTACTCCAAGCAAAATGTTGTCAAGCAAACCGTCAATAAACAGTTTTTTTCCAAAATGAGCCATCTTCTCTCCGCCTCCGACAGGAGGTTTATCCGACTGCGAACCAAACGTTACCGCATCTATAAAATTTTTAGCGAATTTTCCAAGAGTAGACAACAAACCTCTTTTTTTACCTGTCAATACTTGTTCATCGGTTGTGAGGTAATTGAATTCTGCGCCGTCGACTAAATTAGATAGGGCATTCTTGAAATTCGCTTTGGCGTCTGTCCAATCTTTTTCTATACGTTTATTAGTATCGGAATGGTCGTATGTTTTGTCGTAGACCATTTTCCCGTCGCGCATGAAATATTCGTCTCCGCCCGGGTTTGCCATAAGTTGGTCTTGTGCGTACATTCTCATCTGATGTGTCAAAATAGGTCTATTGGGAGTATAATATGGATTGTTCAATTCTTTTTTGGGAAATGTGCGTTTTTTAGGTTTCGGTACTCGTTTAATTCTTCTTAACGATTTTAAATCTTGCAGATTTTTAGTTCTGTAACTAGATGGGGTATACGGTTTAGGCCATCCTGATTCGCTAGGTTTTTTTCTGTTAGCCGCCAACTCCGTGACTTCGGCTTGTTCTGTTGCCTCTTTAAGCTCATTTTTGAAGCTGGATGGGATATCCTCTTTGATATTCATTGATGGGAACTGTAATGGATTAATCTGTCCACCGCCTGCGTTAAATCGGTTAATCGCGAAATTTTCCATATCCTAAATCTCCAAAAAAATGTTTTTTTCATAAAACCGATAGAAAAACACAGCATAAAATGTGCCCGATATTTATTTCGATAAAGAAGGGTGACAAATAAAAAAATATTTTATAATGTTAAACAGTGTGTCGATAAAATAACGGGAGGATACGATGTTTTTTAAAATAGTTTCAGTTGTATTGTTTTATTTGTTTTTGTCGGTTTATGGTTTGGCTGTCGCTCAAAAAACAGAAAACGGTAAAGAGGATAGCAGCGTTACCAAGAACGTATCGGGTCAAAAAGTAGATAGAATAGAATTTATGAATAAAACCTTACATGCTAGATGGGAGAATGTCCAACGTATCCTTAAAGAAGACCCTGATAATATCAAGATGCTTGTTGAGGGTGGGCGAATCGCAAGACTGGTGCGGGAAAAAAAGAAGGCTATCGGTTATTATAAGAGAGCGGTGTCTCTTATGAGAAAGTCTCCGAATACCCCGGAGAAATCGATTGTGGATCTGCAAAGGACGATAATCGGTCTTTATACGAAATTGCCTAATATTAATATGGCCATTGTCGAATTTAAAAAATTACATAACATGTTTCCTGATAACTACGATATTCATCTTAAGTTCGCTGATTTTCTAAGAAATAACGGTTTCCCTAGACGGGCGTTTATCGAATACCAGAAAATTTTAGAGAAAAAAGATGATGATCTAGCCGTAATCGATAAAATTATGCAACTGTATGCCCAAGGTCATATCTCAAAAGAAGAACTTCAAAAATATATGGATAAATAGTTTTTTTGAGTTTAAATGAAGAAAAAATGTAATATTTTTATATTTTTGTTGTTCTATCCATTAGAGTTTTGTTATTTTTCATTAAGTATGGTGGAATTATGAAGTGTGATTATACGAAAAAACAACTTTCTTATTATGTTGACGGTGAGTGTTCTGATGCGGTTGCTGAGGCTATCGAGGAGCATTTGTCGGTGTGTGGCGCTTGTCGTGAGGAAGTCGGTTTTTATAGGTCGTTGAAAGAATCTCTTGGAGGTTTGCCCGTGCGGGAACCGTCTGACGGTTATTTTGCTCGGTTCGGGGATAGATTGATGAGGAGCGGTTCTAAGACGGCGAAGTTTGTTTTTAGAAAAACTTTTGTTAGAGTCGCTATAGCGGCAACGGTTATTTTCTTTATAGGTTTTTTGTTTAAGACCAAAAATATTACCGATTCTCCCGTGGCGTCTGTATCGTATGTTTTGGGTACTAGCTTTGTTTCCCAAGGAGCGACTCCTGAACGTGTTGTTGCTAGAACCAAAATACTGTCGGGACAGACGATATATACCGGTCCTAATTCGGTAATGGATATTGAAATGCCGAACAGGTTCAAAGTTACTTTGAAAGAAAATTCAGTACTCAAAATAATCAAAATGGAAGATTCTTCTAACGGATTTGTTTTTAATTGTGAACTCAGTGAA
>CAZFUR010000318.1:0-2892 GCA_964522245.1 uncultured bacterium
ATCTTCTTTTGAATATTGATGGTCTTTGACTGCTCATATCGGTCTCCATAAATATTATTGTCGGTAGCTTACTATGGTTTCTTCGACAGAATCCAAAATTATTTGACCTTTATGGGTAAATTCTTTTACAAAAAAGTCGATAGATTTAAGCGTAGGACGGTGTAAATATATGGGGGAATCGGTTTTGGAAAGAATCCTTGTTGTGGATGATAATCCAATAAACAGAAGACTTGTTGTGGAGATTCTAAAGGATTTTGTTGAATGTGTTGAGGCGGAAAACACTCAACAAGCGATAGAGTTGTATGCCCAAGCCGAAGAAGGATCACCATTTAGGGCAATTTTGTTGGATATACAGATGCCGGGGTTAAGTGGTATGGAAGCGTTAAAAATGATCCGACAGTGCGAAGATACGGCCAGAATTCCCAAAGAAAAAAGAATACCGATAATCATGATTACCGCGCATGATACAGCCTTGAGACGCGCATTCCTGTACGGTTGTAACGATTGCGTCATAAAACCGATCAATGCTGATTTTTTAATCAATAAAGTAAAAGCAGTCCTCGCTAACAATTAATCGCAGACAGATATCCGCAATTTATACAGCACTACATATCTATCAGAAAAACTTTACGCAAAAAGAGAAAATTGTGTCCCGATTAGAAAATTAAATAACACCGGTTCTCAATTATCGGTGAGTTATTTCCTTTTTCTAAAACCGACAAGACTCAAAATTGCCACCAGCAACAACGATACCGTTGCGGGTTCCGGGATAGAAGAGGATGTATAATGGATTCCTAAATCTCTCGAAGAGTTGTTCCGTACATTAACATCAGAATAGGAGTAAGTCTCCCAATCATCAATATTGAAATCTTCATGTACCCCTTGAGTGATTGTTTCTTTTCTGACAAAACTAATATCTTTCCCAAAATATCCCATAGAATTGGGAAAAGCAATAATATCGATTAGATGATCGACAGAATAATCGTCATGATAGATAGCAACACTATCATTACCATTAAAAAGCAGTTGGTAGTTTCCCACAAGATCGGATGTTGCGTATGACGGAGCAGTTGCTTGGGAATCTCCGATTAAAAAAGTTCCCTTTGATGACACTATCCCTGATAATTTAAAACTGTTAACAGGGGCAACATTTGTTCTCCATCCATTGGTAGGATAAGTCCATACAGCGAAAGAAATATTACTTTGTGATAGGTCAATTGCGTCGGGACCTGAGTTATACAGCTCAATCCACTTGTTCCTAGATCGTCCTTCATAGTACTGCGATATGATGAGTGTCGCAAATGAGTTTCCACACATTAGAAAAAGAAAAAACAAAATTATAGCAGGTCGTATATTCTTACTGTTCATTTGATCCAGCCCTCGTCGTTTAATAGTTTAAGTACAACGCCATCAACCACAAGTGTATCATCATTAAACGAAAAGATACACAATTTTTTTTCTACACATATTATAATCGGTCCTATTTGAATATGGTAATTCAAATGAAAAACTGTTATAATTAGACTGTGGCTTTTTTACTGAAAAAACGGGGGAACCGATTAGATGGGTGCTGTTCGATTAAAACAAAATTTCATAACGGTTTTGTCCCTTCTTCTATTTGTGTCGGCTGATCTGTCTGTTCGTGCAGATGATACTATTCTCATCGAAAAGGCGATCTCTTTACCCGACTCTATGGGCGAGATATCGGAATCGTTTCAAGGTGAGGGCGATTTGTTTGTCGTTTGCATCAGAGACCATCACGTAGACCCTGTTTCTCAGTTTGGCATATCCGATATCATCGGTGAGTTGAATAGAAATTTTAATGTCAGTTTAGTTTGCCTTGAGGGTGCATCAAAAAAACTGAATACCTCTTTTTACGATAACTTACCCGATGGAATGGCAAAATTTAATCTGGCTAAATATTTTGTAGAAAAGGGAATTTTTACAGGTGCTGAGTTTTATAAAATAACCCATAGTAAAAACAATGTTATTGCCGTAGGTGTAGAAGCTAAAGATTTTTATACGGAGCAGTTGCAGTCTTTTAGGTATAACTACGATTCGGGGCGGGCAAAACTGAAAAATTATCTAAAAAATGTCAAGGTTGTGTTAGATCGGCTGAAAAATGCTGTTTATTCCGATCGGCTCAAAGAGATTGACAACTTGTCTGCACGGTATGCATCTAAAAAGATTCAGGTTTCGGATTACATCTATTCGGTTCTTGATATATCGAAACGGCTTGAGGCGGATATATCCGGTTATCGCAACCTTAGTAAATTCAGGTCGATGATGGGAAAAGAAAAATCGATCAATTTTAGCAAGGTTACTGTTCAAAGAGAAAAATTGATATCAAAACTGTTAGATTGTTTAAGTGATAATGATGCAAAAGAGCTCACGAAATACAATTTTCAATCTAAACTTGGCAAAATATCTTCCGATGATTTTTATAATTACCTTTATTCTACCTATCTTGCGACATTATTTTTGGAAGACGACAGATCGATAGATCCTTATGAATATAGGAATTTGATGAAATATATCAATTATGTCGTATCGATCAAAAACATAAACTTGTCTTTGATTCTTGCTGAATTGAACGATTTGACTATAGAAATCAAAAAAATGTCTTGTGCAAATCAGGCACAGGAAAGATTGATAAAATATGATTTGACGGTAAATATTCTGGACGATCTATCTGATCTTAAACTGACGAGACGTTTGTTGGGGTATATGGATGGGAATAATTTCTCTTTTGATCTTAGTAACCTGAATAATTTTGTTAAGGATGTATCGTCTGAATATTCTGTCGCGCTTAGTCGTGATATAGTGGTTAGCGATGAGATACAAACTATTATAAAGAACTAAAATGAGAAAATTACAATTAATAGGACTATC
>CAZFUR010000319.1:0-2857 GCA_964522245.1 uncultured bacterium
AACTGGTAATCCCCAGAGCCATAGGGGAATGGAAATTTTTGGAAGGTAAAACTTTGAAAGTTGCTATTGCGCATGGTACGGCGAACGCTAAGAAAATTATGGACAAAGTTGTCGCGGGAGATGCGCCATGGCATTTTGTTGAGATTATGGCTTGCCCGGGTGGTTGTCTTGGCGGCGGCGGTCAGCCGATACCGACGAATGAGGCTATTCGCAAAGCTAGAGCAAAAGCGATTTATGCCGAAGAAGAAACCTTAAAAGTGCGCAAATCCCATAAAAATCCACAAATAGATATCATTTATAAGGAATTTCTTAAACATCCTCTCAGCAAAAAGTCTCATGAGTTACTACATACAAAATATACGTCAAGAGGCAGATTCTAATAAAAAAGTACCCCCGATTCGTTGCGTAAAAAATCGGGGGTACTTTTTAGCAGTCTTGGTTTTTCTACTCACATAACTGTCTGAATAGTTCTTGCCAGTTACAATCTTTGACTTCTGTATCTGTTATTGCGTTCATTCTGTTAAACTTGATATATTCATGCAAATCTTTGAACTCACTGAATTTTCTCAATGATAGGTTATGTAATCCGTGTCTTCTTAATATCTCGGCAGGTCTTTGGTTGATCTTTTTTTGTAATTCGTTTATTTTTGCGTTAGCCATTCTTTTCTTTACTTCCTGAATTCGTTTCAGGGTGGTTGCGATTTTTTCATTCATCTCTTGGAGACGTTGAGTATTGTCCTGTTGGGCTTTGAACAGTTTTAATGCCTTCTCTTTATTTGCAAAAGAAGAAAAGGTATTATTTTGTGTCATGCTAACGGTTTGATTCGTAGGGACACGTTTTTTTACGAAATAGCCTCTTATCTGATCCCTTAAACGGCGTAATATTTCTAACATCAAAAACCTCCTAACAAATAACTGTTACTCTTCACTGTCCGATTATAATGTAGCATACATTTTCGTTTTTGTATATAGTTTGCGAAATTTTTAGTCGGACTCCCGGCTTTGCAAATTATTTTCTTCTATTAGTTCTAAACATAATCCGAACGTTTTTTTTAGTCGTTCGGTATTAAACGGGAACGTTTTGTTGCCTTGATTAAATACCCGTTTCGCGTCGTGGTATCTTTGTTTTTTCATATACGCTTTCGCAAGAATCAGATACGGATTCAAATCGGTAGATTGAAAAAAACGAATCTGCTTACTAGGGTGACGGTTTCTGAGGGCAAACCACCTCTCTCCGACGGAGATAATTTTATCGGGAGAGGCTTGGCTATCATGATAGAGAACCAGTTTTCCCGATAAAACGAAGATATTTTCTCGGTACGACGTTTCTAACTCGTCAAGCCTCAATATAGCGTCGTCTAAAGATATTTTTTCCGCTGAACGGGCTTGTAGAATTTTCAGTACGATGTCATCCGATAAAATATCAAAAAAATATTTTGTCACCTCTTTGCCGAGCATCATAGCGGATTCAAATACGGTTTCGTCGGATGTTAATTTTTTTGAAAAAGATTTTTTTATGCAACGGTCCTTTTCAGAATAAATATCTATCGCCAGAAACCTTGCATTGTCTTCTTTAACGTAGGTGCCGTCTATTATGTATTCAGAACTTAGATGTGTCGATAAAACCTCTTTTTGAACGGGGGTGAGTTGTCCGAATAATTCTATTCCTTCGGGTGGTTTTTTTGTGGGTGAATATTTATCCGGTTTTACGGAAAACTGGTCGGGAAAATATTCCCATAATGTTTCTATAGTCGTCTTCAAAGGTATTACCTTGATAAAAGTTGTACTGGATAAAGTGCGTATGAGTTGGTCTGTTACAATGAGTGCTTCATCCCTTTTGGAGCCGAAATATTTTATCGGCAGTACCGTTACTCGCACAGGATCATAAGGTGCGGACTTTTTTATGACGACCGATTCGGAGTATACAGGTTTAATAAATAGTAAAGTAAACAGTATTATAATGACTTTGTTCATATGTTATCCCTCTCGAAGACCTTGGACGACGGTGTATTGAAAATATTCAGGAAATTAATGGTATAAGATTAGTTATATCGTTGCTGGATAAAGTCATAATATGCTCTTTTTCCGATTCTTCTATGCCAATTGTTTTCCATGTTTCTTTGATTATTTCAGGAGATATTTTATTGCCGCCTGAGCCGATTGCCATCTCATAACATAAACAATCCGAAATGTGGATTACAGCGGTCTCTATCGCGAATTTAGAAGAAAGATGAGGATTATGATGGTAAGCGACAGGTTCAATCAACATCTCCGGGAAATCCCACATCTCTAGAAGCGTTTTACCTATCTCCGTATGACTGATATTCCATAAATTATACTCTGCTCTCGATATGGAAATAGATTGGTTATCTATCATGCCAAACAGTTCAGGAATATAGTCCGTCAGGCATTTCATCTCGACAACTTTGCCTATATCGTGTACCAGACCCGATATAAACAGCGATTCCGTATCGGGATATTTTATCAGTTGACCGATTGTTTTTGCGATAGCCGCCGTGCCCAAAGAGTGTTTCCATAATTCCATAACATCAAAAACAGAACCGACTTTTTTGTAACAGGAACTAAAAATATCAAAAGTTTTGGCAGTGAAAACTAGGTTTTTTGTCTCTCTGACTCCTATCAGTGCGATCGCTTGTGTGAGCGAAGACGTCTTTTCGGAAAAACCGTAGTACGACGAATTGACCAGTTTTAGCACTCTGGTCGTTAAAACCTGATCTTCCTTTATCAGATCGGCTATATCGTGGATAGGCACTTCGGGATCGGCGATGAGACTGTTGAGTTTTAGCACTATTGTAGGGATAGCGGGTAGCTCATCAATGTTGCCAAGTTCACTGAT
>CAZFUR010000320.1:0-2834 GCA_964522245.1 uncultured bacterium
TCTAAAACCGATCTGCCTAACTCCGACACCTGTGCGCAAACATGATTAGATACTGTGGAGAAAACTCCGTAATCGTCAGGATACTGAGTCAATTTCCGTCCTGTCCATTCGTTCAATATCTCCCCTCTTTTACTCCTATACCCTACGTATGCGTACAGATTAGATGCGTCACCCGGAACAACCTCTGAAGCGATAAAGCAGATCCCGTCACGGATATATTTTTTTATAACTCCTGTTCTATCAAAAAATTCCTTTTGGTTATCCACGACGATATTCTTGAATATGGGAGGAGTAACATAGAATCTTTTGACAGGTTTTATTATAATCGGAAACGAGAGAGTGGATAGTTTAGCAAGATCATCTACCGAGCTTATAGAAACTGTTTTTGGATATAAAACGCCAAGTTTTTCACACAGATTATACTGGTTGCGTTTATCTAGCAAAAAACTGATATTTGAATGATTAAACGGTAAAAAACAAAAACTGTTTATTTCATCATAAATCGAATCAAGTATTTCCAGATGGAGATCGTCTGACGGATAGACAATGATCCGCTCATATTCCAAATGAAGGTCGCTTATCGCCTTGAGGAGAGTTTCCTGTTTGTTTTCTATCAGAACAAATTTCTTTATTTTGTTGCTGAAATAAGCCAATCTTCTTGAGAAATCAAAAACCACTATTTCCCGCACACCATTATCGTACAATTCGCTTATGACGGAATACCCTAAAACGTATCCGCCTAAGACCAAAACACACTGTTTATTTTTCACGGTTTATCTACCTAGTTTCATCGACTCCACAAAAGATTTTATCTCGTCTCTGACGGTACGGTAACAATTCAAAATTTCTTCTTCGGAATCAGCTTTTTTCGCCATTTTAGGCGGATCTTGGAAACTGCGATGAATAATCTCCGTTTTACCCGTAAAAACAGGGCAACTCTCGTTGGCATTATCACAGACCGTAACGACATAATCAAAAACAACATCGCTCAACGATTCCAAAAGTTTAGATTGATGCCCGGATATATCTACTCCCGCTTCTCGCATTACTTTTACCGCATAAGGATTAAGACCGTGAGTCTCCACCCCCGCAGAATATATCTCCATAGAATCGGCGTGAAAATGTTTAGCCCAACCTTCCGCCATCTGGCTTCTACAGGAATTACCTGTACATAAAAACAAAACCTTCACCTTATTCACTAGTAACAATCTCCTTAATTTCGTTCAAAGAGGGGAGTTTACCGCAAACTTTCACGACTCCGTCGACGACTAAAGCAGGCGTCATCATTACTCCGTAAGAAGTAATTTTGTTAATATCCTCCACCTTTTCTATCTCAAAGTTGTGCCCTTTGAGCGCTTCTTTGACTAACTCCATCATTTTTTTACATTTCGGACACCCGGTGCCGAGTATTTTTATCTTTTTCATCAGAACAAACCTCCATAAATGATCCCCGATATAGTTGCCATGCAAACCACTAACGCCACATAAACCAAAGTTTTTTGAGTTCCCATCACGCTTCTTATCACCAACATATTCGGCAAAGAGAGCGCCGGTCCCGCAAGAAGAAGCGATAACGCCGGTCCTTGTCCCATTCCGTTGTTTAAAAGCCCCTGTAATATCGGTATTTCAGTCAACGTGGCAAAATACATAAACGCCCCCGCAATAGAAGCAAAAAAGTTGGAAAACAACGAGTTGCCGCCAACCGCCCGACTAATCCAATGAGACGGTATTATCCCCTCTCCACCCGGACGCCCAAGAAGAAACCCCGCCACAATAACCCCCATCAACAAAAGAGGCAAAATCTGTTTAGCAAACCCCCACGACAGATCAAACCATTCTCCAAGTTCGTCTTTATCCGTACTGATAAGAATCGATAAACCGGCTATTCCCACAATAAACGGGACCTCAGGATTACCTTTAAACAACAACCCGAAAAAAGCCGTCACAATAACCATCGCCGACATCTTCCACCATTTAAGACCAAACCACAAAACCAACATCACCGATAAAAACAGATACATCAAACCAACCATCAACCACTTTATCGAATACAGAAAAAACCAGATCCCTTCAGGTTCAGAAGGTTTAGCGAAAGTAGCGAAAACCATTATCGATACCATTGAAGCGAAATAGAAAACATTCTGCCATAAAGGACGCTTCGCCTCAGGATCAGGCATAGAGGCTTGTTGCGCTGATTTTTCCAACTCCTCTTTGCGGTATATAAAATGCATCATTAAACCTATCACGACACTAAACAAAATAGCCCCCACCGCCCGGGCAACACCCAATTTTATACCCAACACACGAGTAGTAAGAACTATCGCCAAAACATTTATAGCAGGACCGGAATACAAAAACGTAGTAGCAGGACCAAGCCCCGCACCCATCCGATAAATTCCCGAAAACAAAGGCAACACCGTGCATGAACAAACAGCCAAAATCGTGCCCGATAAAGAAGCTACCGCATACGCCGTAACCTTTTTTGCCTTTGCCCCCAGATACTTCATCACCGAAGCCTGACTGACAAATGCCGATATGGCACCCGCAATAAAAAAAGCAGGTATCAGACAAAAAATAACGTGTTCTCTTGCATACCATCTAGCCAAATATAGCGATTCAAGGATAGACCGCTCAAACCTCTCCACCCCTACAGGCAAATTAAAAATCAGCAAGAACAATACCGCTATCAAAAATAACGGTTTCCACTCTTTTTTCCGGTCCATATCATCCCCTTTCCGATATTATCGTGGGATTGTATCATAACGTCGGGAAAAATCATCTATAAAAAGTTACCGTTTCGCCAAATCTTAACTAAATTTCTTCCATAACGACAG
>CAZFUR010000321.1:0-2827 GCA_964522245.1 uncultured bacterium
GCAGGTTATTATAAAGAAGATGGGGGGGCAACTGCTTGAGCCTGTCGAGGAGGTAGTGGTTGAGGTTGACGAAGAGTTTCAAGGTGCGGTGATGCAGGCTCTTGGTGCTCGTAAATCTGAGATACGTAATCTGACTACTACGTCAACAGGTTCTAGTCGTATGGAGTTTATAATCGCCTCTAGAGCGTTAATAGTGTTCAGGAGTGATTTTCTGATGATGACACGGTCTACTGGCATTATGTATCAGAATTTTCTGTAGTATCAGACTTACAAAGGAGACATGCCTGTTCGTCAGGTGGGTGTTCAAATATCTAATGCTTCGGGTAAGGCTGTGGCGTATGCTTTGTTTAATTTGCAAGATAGAGGCGAAATTTTTCTTAAACCCGGAGAAGAAATATACGAAGGTTCTATAATTGGTGTAAACAACAAAGGTAATGATCTTGTTGTGAATGCTCTGAAGGGTAAAAAACTGACGAATATGAGGGCTTCGGGATCGGACGATGCTATTCAGCTTATTCCACCCAGAGAGATGACTTTACAGTTTGCATTAGAATTTATCGCCGATGATGAACTGGTCGAGATTACTCCAAAAAATATACGTCTCAGAAAATTGCATCTTAAAGAAGAAGTGCGCAAGCGTGTCAGTCGGGGGTTAAAAAAGGGATAATAGTCAATATGTTCAGACCGATATTTTTTTTGCTGTTGTTTTTGTGTGGATGCGCAACCGTCCCCAAGCAAGAGGTCTTGCGGGAATGTACAGCCAAGATAAATCGGAATATGTCGGGTCTGAAAAGGGTAAGGTTTTGCGAAGATATAGAAAATCTACCATCTGATGATTTTGATCTTGCGTCGGCTGTTTTGTGCGTCTCTAAAATGATGGATTCATCGGTTGATTCGGATCGTTGTATAGATAAGTTAAACTCTTTGTCTGCGCAGTTGTCTTGTTGTTTGATAGGAAAGGACAGTGCTAAATCTAAACTCAATACCATGTTGGATTTTGTTTGGCGAAAGGGATATATCGCTCAACAACCATATTGGAAAGAGTTTAGAGTAAACGAGTTTAATGAGATGTGGTATTTAGATTATTCTGATTTTATTGATCTACTGGATAATAAAAGGGGTAATTGTCTTACGTTTTCACTGTTATATCTTATTTTGGCTCAAAGGGTTGGTTTGCCCCTTTACGGGGTTTCCGTTCCTCGTCATCTATTTGTCAGGTATGACGATGGCAGGTATGTTTGTAATGTAGAGACTCTTGCGCGTGGATTTTCTTTTTCAGACAACAGTTATATATCTGATATCGGTAGTGAATATAATTCTTTAGTTTCTTTCGATTCTTCGTTCAGAGAAAAATTTCGTAGATATTACCTTACCAATTTGAGTAAAAAAGAGGTTTTGGGGTGTTTTTTAGCTAATATGTCGGCGTGTTTATATAAGAAAGAAGACTATGACGGGGCTCTAAAACTAATAACGTTGGCGAACAGATGTAATCCGCAAGATCCGGATATTCTTACAGGGTTAGGGCTTATTCTACTCAGTAAAAAAAAGTTCAAGTTGGCGTTACAGGTGTATAAAAGTCAGTTGGAAATCAATCCGTTCAAATCGATGGTTTATCATTACATGGGGGTTATTTACCGATCTTTGGGCAAAGAAGATGAGATTGTTTTTTATTTTAAGAAATCGTTGGCTTTAAAACCGTATAGTTTTTCGGAATATTGGTTTACGACGGTTTCTTATTTTGAATTGGGGCGTTACGATGAGGCTTTAAAGAGGTTTAACAAAATATTAAAATTCGATAATTATCATTGCCGGTCATGGTTTTATAAAGCGGCTATTTTTTCTGTGACGGATCGCTCAGACAAAGCGATAGCCTGTTTGCGAAAAGCGATTCATTCTAATCGAATTGCGATCAGCTGGATTGAGAATTCAGATTATTTTAAAAACCTGAGAGACGATAATAGCTACAACAAACTTATAACCGCCAACAAACCTTAATTTTTTAAGTGGGGCTGTTTTTTTTTGGAGGGCGGGGGGAGATATCGGTAATATTTTTTCTTTATTAAGGGTAATAATCTCTTTAGGAAAAATTTTTAATAGAAAATAATTAAAATTATCTTCTATGTTCCGATCATCGTATTGTGATGTTACTAAATGTACGGGAAGAGTTTTTGTATGAGTAATCGTAAAATAATGTTGGTAGATGACGACGTAAATATACTCAATTCTTTAGAGAGAGTATTGCATTCTGAAAGCTATGATCTGATAAAATGTGAACGTGCGATGGAAGCATGGGATTTACTGAATCAGCTTAATGGCGAGGTTGATGTGATTGTTTCAGATAACATGATGCCTGATGCGGATGGGATAGTTCTTCTAAAAATGGCACGAAGGAAGTATCCTAATGTAGTCAGGATAATGCTTACCGGGGAGTCCACATTGGCAGATGCGGAAGAGGCGATTAATTCTGCAGAAGTATACAAATTTTTAAATAAACCGTGTAAAGTGGATAAGTTTAAGACTGTCTTGGAAGAAGCGATCAACTATCGAGATTTTTTAGTTTCCCGAGACAAATGATCTTTTTATTCAGAGTTACCCTTTTCTAGAAATCCCAATAATGACGCCTATTTTTTTGCAGAAAAACGTTGAATTTTTTTTGTTATCAATGTATTGTGCATAGTCGCATATGTTGTGTTTTGCGAGAGTGGCGGAATTGGCAGACGCGCTGGATTTAGGATCCAGTGGGGAGACCTGTGGGGGTTCAAATCCCCCCTCTCGCATTAAAATGTAATTTATTCTTGACAATTTAGAGAAGTTGTAAATAATGTTC
>CAZFUR010000322.1:0-2813 GCA_964522245.1 uncultured bacterium
TGCCATAAAAAAATATAATTTTGATTATGGAGTACGTCTTCTAAAGGTTGAGAAGATAGATAACTACAAACGGATTTTAACTAAACTTGGTATTCCGTTGGAGGCAGGTTTTTTCGATGATATAAAAATTGCGGAGAGGTTATTTTTTATGGTGGCGAAGAAGTTTCCTGTAGAATTATTTCATGCTATACAATCGTTAACAGACGATAAAGTCAGTATGTTTTTCACTACTAATCATGACAGGTACACACAAGAAGAGCTGATCGCCCTGGTCGGTGAACTTGATTTGCGGTTAAATCACAAACTTTCACGAGAAAAGTTATCTGTGTTGCCTAATTTGTCAGGTGTCGATTCAAAAACGCCTACTCCTAGCAGAATAAATATAAAGACAAGATCATATTTGGATACATCTTTGTAGAATTTATTTCTAAAATAATTGCTTATCAGAGTATTAAAATGTTATATTCGCCATTTGGTTTGTTATAAAAATAAAATAGGGGATATAGCGCGATGCAGTTGAATGATTTGGTTGTTAGCAGGGCGATTATTGATGAATATAGAGATGCGTTAGTCGATTCGCTTGATGTGGATGTTGCCATAGTCGGTGGTGGTCCTGCCGGTATGGTTGCGGGTTATTATCTTGCCAAGCAAGGCTACAAAGTGAGTTTGTACGAGAGAAAACTTAGCATGGGCGGTGGCATGTGGGGTGGTGGTATGATGTTCAATAAGATTGTTGTTCAACAAGAGGCGTTGTCTATACTTGAAGAGCTTGGTGTGGATCTGAAAAAGTATCGGGATAACTATTATGTCGCTGATTCTGTCCAGACGGTGGGTGCGCTTGTTTATCATTCTGCTAAGGCGGGGGTGAAGATGTTTAATCTTATCGGTGTTGAGGATATCAAAGTAACGTCTGATAATGCGGTGTCTGGGTTGGTCGTAAATTGGACTAGCGTTGATTTGTGTAATTTGCATGTTGATCCGCTAACGATAGGGGCGAAATATGTTATTGATGCGACAGGTCATGGGTGCGAGGTGGCAAAGATAGTGCTAAAAAGGATTGGTAAAGTTCTTTTTACCGAGACAGGTGATATCATCGGAGAAGGTTCGATGAATGCGGAGTTAGGGGAGAAAGATGTAGAGCGCAATGCCCGGGAAATATATAAAAACCTATATGTTACAGGTATGGCGGCAAACGGGATATACGGTTCAAAACGGATGGGTCCTATTTTTGGCGGGATGCTTTTATCTGGCAAAAAGGTGGCTTTTGATATAGCTGAAAGGTTGAATAAATCTTGTTGTAGCGCATAGATATAGATGTTTTCAAAAAAATATTCTCATATAATAGTATTGATTTTTATATCCGTCTTTTCCGTATGGTTGAGGATGCCTTATTTTTCCGCACCGGTCCTAAATCCTGATGAGTCGGTGTATGCGGAGATAGCCAATCTTGTTTTAGACGGCAAAGTTTTATACAAAGGTGCGTGTGACAACAAACCACCCGGTATATTTTATATATACGCCTCTATTTTTCGTCTTTTTGGCACGAATAATATGTATGCCGTTCATTGGGTAGCGGCTATATTCATAGTGTTAAGCGGTATTATATTATATTTTTTGGTTTCTATTTTTGCGTCTGGATATATCCCTTTGCTGAGTGCGGTTGTATTTATGATGTTACCCAGCTTCTCCCGGACGCCTGTGGCTGTGGATTTTCAAGCTTCCAATGCGGAAATTTTCATGCTTTTGCCGATGTTGTTGTCGGTATTGTTGTTTTGTTTACCTAGAGCAAGAAAGATTGTTTTGTTTGGAGTCGGTTTTTTCGTTTCTCTGGCGATGTTGATAAAACAGCCCGGGATATTTTTGTTACCGATGTTTATGGTCCTTATTTTGTTTTTCCCAAAACCTGATAACCGTGCAGAGTTTCTAAAAAAACTGATTTTGACTATATATCTTATGGCAGGATTTCTGGTGCCACTATTTCTGACGATGGGATTTTTTTATCTAAAAGGATCTTTGAGTAATTTCATATACTATGTATTCTCTTATAACACTATTTTTGCCGATGATATATCTATTTCGTTAGGGTTGAGAATAGCCTATATGAATACAAGGTATTTTATCGGTTCGAATGATCTTATATATCTGTTTGCGGCGATACAATTTTTGTGTATGTGCGGTTACTTTTTTAGATTGGGATCGGGATGTTTCAGATCGGATGGCAGGCGGATAATGTTGGTATTTTTCTTTGTTGTATCGCTGATAATGTTATCGTTGGGTTGGCATTTTTCAGGTCATTATTATCTGATGATATTTCCTGCTATATCTATTATGTACGGGTTATTTTTTGATAATTTGTTTTTTTTGATAAAAACTGTTCGGATAAAAATATTGAAACGTTTTTCTCATTTTTTTGTATTCATTACTATTGTCGTGTCATTACTGTATCCTTTGATGGCGTCCACAGGTTTCCCTCCACGCACTGATTTAGAGAAATCGTATATCTGGCTAAAGGGTGCCAGAGGCGATACAATCAGAAACGTTTCCGAGTATATAAAATCTCATACCGATATTAACGATACCATTTTCTCGTGGGGTTTTTTCCCTGAGGTATATACATTGTCTGCTCGCAGGTCGGCATCTAGATTCGTCCACTGTAATTTTTTGGTGGGGGATATTTTGCCGTATCCTAGAGAGTATTGTCTTGATAGAATAAAAATAGAGCATTGGGATCAACTTATCGATGATTTTAATAAGAACATGCCAAAATATATTGTAGATACAGAGAAAAAGAAGCTGGTAAAAAAGCTGAAAGA
>CAZFUR010000323.1:0-2810 GCA_964522245.1 uncultured bacterium
TTCGCGGTTTTTTCTGTCGTAAAATCTCTAAAATAATAGCTGATATTCGTGGTGTTTCTGTTGCAGACGTGAAAAATGAAGGTATCAGACATGAGTTAATACATATCTTGATGAATGGACTGAAAGACAAAAATATTGATATTACCGCTATGATAGCTTCTTTGCCTAATATCGATAATATTCTCAAAGCATTCAACGACGAGTATTATGGTGTGGATATGCCGATAGAGAGTGTAGCTAATGAGATGGTGACGAAGTATTTTACGAATAAGTTTATACCTAATCCGACATCTGCGTTTTTCAAGGATTCTTCGGTAACTGACTTTTTTGCGAATATATTTGAAAATGCTATTAGCAGGAAATTTCCGGAAATATTCAATATCCTCAACAGTAAGAATGCGGATGATCTGATTAGAGGAATGCAGGGGCAGGATATATCGGTATCCGATGATATTATCAATGCGGTTAAGCAAGGTAAGACCGGTGACTTTCTTGAAGGTTTGAATAATCTTGAGTTTGCTGCGGCAATGAAGATGATTAATGCGGATAAGGTTTCTGACAAGGTTAAACAAGCTATGAGTACAAGTGATAGCCTTAAGAAGTCTGTGGCAATGTTGGAACAGGATTTACAAGAAAAACCTAATATTACTGCTATCAACGCCAATATCTTTGATACAAAAGACGGTTTTGCAGATTCTAATACGATTGGATTAGTGCAGGATATCAAGAAGTATACTGATGACGCGAACAATCTGTTTGTTGTTTACAGCATGGACAAAACGACTGAAGAGATCTCTAAATTGTTAGCTTCTTTTATGGTTACTAACAAACAGGTATTGATTGTCGGATCGGATCTTTTTAAGAAAACAGGACAGGAGGTTTCAAAATCTGCTGAATATATATTGTCTTTACCGGATATTGTTACGTCTAAACTTGGTATGGTTGATGTTTCTCTTTGGATGGGTGATCTGTCGATTATTGAGAATAACAAAGAGATTGCGGCTATTGCCAGCAATAATAGTGCTGTTGTTGTTGAAGTCGCCGAAGGATTAATTCCTCAGATAGATGCACAGGGGAATGTTACCGGTTTGGTGAATTCGGCTGGGAAAGTATTTGCTGTGAACGAAAAGGTGGAGGTCGGTGTGAGTGCTTTGGAATTAGCGGATATGCTTGAAAAAGGAAAAACGTTGCCGGGTGACTTGATTATCACGGCAGTGTCGAATAAGAATAAATATTTAAAGATGGCGTATGATGCTATCGTCAAAGCTAAAGAGGTTAAGGGTGAATCTGCTGAGGTAACTATCACTGATTTAAGAGATTTTCTTGGTCGGGATAGTCTGAGTAGAAGAGATCTTAGAGCCCTTAAAGTAAAGAGAAAACTTACTATCACTGAAGATTTTATTCAAAATCTTAAACATCAGAGACTTGTTGATACAATGGCATAGTCTGCTCAATATCTTAAATATAAAATGGCACAAGTTCAGCTTGTGCCATTTTTTTTTATTCAAAAAATCTGTTTTTATTTGTCGTGATATGATATTTTTGTCTGGACGTTAATGACAAAACTTTTGAAAGCTGGGATATGTTTTTTCATCCACTTAATATTTTAGTTTTTCTAATATATTTTCTATTCATATTAGTTGTTGGTGCTCTCGCCGGCAGAAAGGAGAGAGATACCGATGATTATTTTTTGGGTGGACGTAATATTCCGTGGTTAGCGGTTTGTTTGTCTATTTTGGCGACGGAATGTAGTGCCGTGACTTTTATAGGCGCTCCTGCGATTGCGTTTTCAAAAAATGGAAATTTCACATATCTTCAGTTAGCTATAGGATCTCTAATTGGCAGGATAATAATAGCCAAGATATTTCTGCGTCTGTTCTACAAACATAACGTTACGACTGTGTATAGTTTTCTGAAAATAAGGTTTGGAGTAATTTCTCAAATATTGGGTGCGTTGTTCTTTTTTGTGACCAGATTTTTGGCTAGTGGTGTGAGGCTACTTGTTGCGTCTTTGGCTTTGTATGTAGTTTTTCAGATACCTTTGTTTACTGCGATTATGTTATCTGCGGGTATTGCTGCTCTATATACGGTTTGGGGTGGTATAAAGGCTGTCATATGGACGGATGTTATACAGATACTGATCTTTATGGGAGGTGCGGTGGCGGCACTTGTTTTGTTGTATAATTATTGTGGCGGATATGAGCAGATAATGAGTTATACATCAAATAAGTGGATGGTGTTTGATCTATCACTCGATTTAAGAAAGGAGTTTACTTTATTGGCAGGCGTTGTTGGAGGATGTTTCTTGACGCTTGCTTCGTTGGGAACAGATCAGGATTTGACTCAAAGAATGCTAACCTGTAAAGACACAAAATCAGCGCAAAAGGCTTTGATTCTTACAGGAATTCTAGATTTTCCGATAGTGATTATCTTTTTATGTGTGGGGGTATTGCTGTATGTTTTTTTTCAGCTTAATCCTGATCCTAATTTGCCGGCTAAAGGTGATCATATCTTTCCATATTTTATCTTGAAATATTTGCCCCCAGGTCTTTCGGGTATGCTGATTGTAGGGGTTTTCTCTGCTGCTATGTCTAGCTTGGACTCTGCCCTAAATGCTTTGTCATCAAGTGCTATGTGTGATATCTATAAACCGTTTATCGCAAAAAACAAATCAGAAAAACATTATCTACTGGTTTCACGTATTATGGTTGTTTCTTTTGCGGTGGTACTTGTTTTTGTGGCGTATGTTTGTAAAAATATGGATAGTGTGTTGGTGTTGTCTTTTAAAATCACTTCTTTTACCTATGGAG
>CAZFUR010000324.1:0-2792 GCA_964522245.1 uncultured bacterium
ACACAAGGACCCGCAATCGACACAAGTTTGCCTGCTCATATGGAAGCTCCTTCTGTAATCTCAACTTTTCGCATATTTTCTTATTTCCTGATATTTTATTGCCGAACCGATAAAATCCCTAAACAAAGGGTGAGTTTGATCTGGTTTAGACTTAAATTCCGGGTGAAACTGACAAGCCACAAACCAAGGATGACCTTTAAGTTCCATCAATTCAACCAGATTATGTTTATTGTTAATTCCTGAGAAAACACAACCGTTCTGTTCAAAAACGTCACGATATTTATTGTTAAATTCGTATCTATGTCTATGGCGTTCTTTAATCTCTTTGCTTTTGTACGCTTTGTAAGCCTTTGTGCCTTGTGACAAGTTACAGCTATAATCCCCTAGCCTCATAGTACCGCCCAAATCACGAACATTCTCCTTTTCTTCCATCAAACATATGACCGGATATTTCGTTTTAGGTTCAAATTCAGTACTAGTCGCTCCTTTAAGCCCGACAACATTCCTTCCAAATTCGATGACAGCGCAATGCATACCAAGACATATCCCAAAATAAGGGAGTTTATTCTCTCTTGCATACTTTATAGCCTCAATTTTACCTTCAGTTCCTCTATCTCCAAACCCACCCGGAACAAGAATTCCGTTCATCTCTCCTAATATATCATTGACGGTTTCAGGAGTTATCTGCTCCGCATCAATTCTGACCGCTTCGACCTTATGATAATGATAAATCCCCGCATGAGCAAGAGCTTCATATATGCTCTTGTAGGCATCCTGCAGATTGATATATTTACCGACAACCGCAATCTTGACCTCTTTTTTAGACTGTTTTACTCCTTCAACAACCTTTTCCCAATCACTTAGATCACTTTCACGCGGTGCCATAATATTGAATCTATTTAAGATAATCTCATCGACCTTTTCTCTGCGAAGCATCAGAGGCAATTCATATATAGTCGTATCCACATCACGCTCTTCTATCACCGCTTCTATGGGAAGATTACAAAAAAGAGAAATCTTGCTTTTGAGCTCCTTTTTCATCACTTTCTCTGTTCTGCAAATTAATATATCAGGTTGAATACCGATACTACGCAACTTTTCAACGCTGTGCTGAGTCGGTTTTGTTTTCATTTCCCCCGCCGCCTTGATGAACGGAACAAGAGTCAGATGAATATAAAGAACATTTTCCAATCCAAGATCGAGACGGAACTGACGTATCGCTTCAAGAAACGGCAGACCCTCGATATCACCTACCGTACCGCCTATTTCCGTTATAATGATGTCTATATCCTTACGTCTGCCGAGAACTTTGATCCTGTTTTTGATTTCATTTGTCACGTGAGGAATAACCTGCACCGTCCTGCCTAAATATTTCCCCGCACGCTCATTTTTCAGTACGGTTTCATAAACTTGACCGGCTGTGACATTATTATTTTTCGTCATCAAAGACGATGTAAACCTCTCATAATGACCTAGATCAAGATCCGTTTCCGCTCCATCATTGGTCACAAACACCTCACCGTGCTGATACGGGCTCATAGTACCGGGATCAACATTTAGATAAGGATCAAATTTTTGCAAAGAAACAATCAACCCCCTACTTTCCAATAACCTGCCTATTGATGCCGCAGTCAACCCTTTTCCTAAAGACGATACGACACCGCCTGTTATAAAAATATACTTCTTCATAAACGCCTTTCTACCTCCTCAAGGTCTTCCGGTCTATCTACGCCCACACCCTCATAATCAGTAACCACCGTTTTTATCTTAAATCCATTCTCCAAAATCCTTAATTGCTCAAGACACTCCGCCTTTTCCAATTCAGATTGAGGATATTTTATCAATTTTAACAGAAAATCTTTTTTGTATCCATAAAGACCTATATGTTTATAGCATTTTGTTGTTTTACCGTCACGAACAAACGGTATAGCGTATCTGGAAAAATAAAGCGCATTGCCGTCAAGATCACGGACAACTTTGACCACGTTAGGGTTATCAAAATCCGACCCATCCTTTATTAATGCTATCGGCGTAGATACCACAACCGAGTTATCGCAAATCATGCTGTCTATAATAAGGTCTATCAATTCAGGTTCAATCAGAGGTTCATCGCCTTGAACATTGATTACAAAATCACAATCAATTCCCGAAACCGCCTGAGCGATTCTATCCGTTCCTGAAGGATGATCTACCGATGTCATAACAACATCGCCTCCAAAACCTATGACGGTATCATATATACGCTGATCGTCTGTGGCAACCACAAGTTTATCCACATTCTCAGCCTTCCTGCACCGATCGTACACATGCTGAATTAACGGTCTATCTTTGATCATCGCCAAAGGTTTTCCCGGAAAGCGGGTGGAAGCATACCTTGCGGGAATAACTACACAAACCGACCTATCAATATCCAAATTTCACTCCGATACAGATTAAATATTCGATAAAACCCAATCCAGCGCATCCGCCGTGGTTGATGCGACAAAATCCGGTTCAACCCAATCTTTTGAAGAATTAAATTTATCTATCAGGTTATCATTTAAAACCAAAACCGTTTTGCAACCTGCATTGATACCGGTTAAAACATCTTGAAGTTTGTCTCCAATAAAAAAAGACTTTTTCAGATCAATGTCAAATTCATCGGCAATAGAGCAAACCATATGCGGACTCGGTTTTCTGCAACCACAAGCATCATCGGGCTTATGAGGACAATACCTTAAACCGTCAAAACCGGCACCGGCATCCGACATAAGAACCTTGAGCCTATTATGTATATCATCCAAAAGACCCTC
>CAZFUR010000325.1:0-2787 GCA_964522245.1 uncultured bacterium
ATGGGGTATCGGTATATTATGAGGCGGCTGGGCATGGGTCTATTATATTTAGCGAAGATTTTAGACAAGCCGTTAAAAACGCCCCTGTTGCGGATGTTAAGGCTCAGAGAGCAAAAACATTGTTGCTGGAAATAATGAAGTTACAGAATGAGGCCGGTGGTGACGGAATTATGAACTTGATGCTGTTTAGAATGTTGATGGATATTGAAAATATAAATTTCAGCCAGTTGGATAGTGACGAGTTCTTGTATAAAGATTTGCCTAAAGAGGAATTGAAAATAAAGGTCAAATATAAAGAGAACCTGACTTCCGTAGGGGATTTTGGGTTGGAATTGACGGGACCTTCCGATCTGATAGATGTCGTGAAACAAGTCAAGAAAGATTTAGATATGGAAATTGAGAAGAAGATTGCCAACGGTGAACTCAATAGAGAAGATGTCCCATCGACTCCATTTAGAATAGTTGTTAGGGCATCGGGGACTTCGCCGTATGCTAGGGTTCAGGTCGATGGTATTGATGCCGGACTGGCATCGAAAGCGGCATACCGGATACTTCAAGCTATTCATGAAAGCCCTAATCTTGTTGGCGAAGATTCTTTTGTTCCCATGGAAAAATATGAACTGAAACTTCAGGAAGAGAAAAATAAATTACTCCAAAAGTTTACCGTGACCCCACAAGACGGTGCTAATTATATCAACGGTTGGGATTCTCTGAGCGAGAAGGAACAGACTGATCTATTATTGGATTTGAGTAGTAACGGTATCACTTCTGAAAACCTAAAAAAACTTGTTGAGGCTCATGCGAAAGGCGGGGAAACGGCTGTTACCCCTCCGGATACGGTGGTTAGTTATGAAGCTCCGGAAATGACAAATATCTCTCGTGGAGTCGAGGGTAGGGAAGAGATCATAAATAAGGGTAAAGATAAAAAACTTGTGGATCGGTCTGCTATGGTTATAGTTGCGGGCGGCGATGGCAGTAGATTGTTGTCTTCTATGGGATTTACCGATCAAGAAAAATCACAATTCAGTAAACCGACGATACCTGTTACTGCTGTGGCAAATAAACCGCCGTTGCAAAGAATATTGGAAAATGTGGTTAAAATTAGAAAAACTCAAAACAGTAATATCCCTGTGGTTATGGTTGTCGGTCCAAAAAGCAGAAAACCGATAGAGATGTTTCTTGCGCAACATAATAATTTTGGCATAGATAATATCGTTATCATCGAACAGGGCAAATTCCCTGTGCTGAAGGTTGTAGACGATTCTAATAGGGCAAAGATCATGTTAGATGAGAATAAACGGGTGTTGTATAATCCTGACGGGACGGGCGGAATTATAGATTGTATGGGAAATCCGGTTACCGTATCTGGTCGGGATTTTGATTCTGTGGTTGATTATCTGGATTCTCTAAACAGGGATAAATTAATTTTCTGGTCGGGTGATGTGTCTGATTTCTCCGACGATCTATTTTATGGTTTTCTTGGCTCAAGTGTCAAAGAAGGTCACGATATGAATGCGGTCGGGTTCGCTTATCATTCTCAAAATCAGAAGTTAGGGACTTTTGTTCTTATGGGTGGAGAAACTCTCCATATAATTGAGGGTAACGATAGGGACAAATATAGAGGTTTAGAGGCTACAGATGATATATCCAATGGAAAAATGGGATTGCCTCGCAATAGTGGACAGTATCTTGTTTCTCTTAAAGAAATCAAGGGTATTATAGGTAAATTTCCCGTTCATCTTCAGCTAAATAAAGATATTGATGCGGTGGATCCTAAAACAGGACAAAAAATATCTAAAGGAGATAAAATGGAAAAATATTTTCCAGATATTTTTCCTGTTTTATCTAAAAATCCTGATGCGAGGATGACTATTTTGGTTGCCGATGAGACAGTTCCTCAAAAATCTATTCCTCAGTTACTTAAGGCTAAATTAGGCTTGGTTAAGATGGATAAGGCGATTTTAGCAGATTTTACGGAGCAAAGCCCTATGAGTATAGATGACTCTGCGATGGTGGAAATATCTCATCTGATCAATCCTGATAACATTGGTGGCGGTATTAGAGTCGGGGCGGGTGTTAGTTTGTACATGGGTAAAGATTTTGTGGTGAAAAATAAAGTGGTTTTTGGCGCAAATAGTTTTGTCGAGGGTGAAGATATTTATCTCGGTGACGGAGTAGTCGTAGGAGAAGGAACCGTTATTAAGGTGGAGGACGGCGGTAAACTTGTTATTCTTGATGAATCTGTTATATCGGGGTCTACTATTATCGTCAAGTCCGGTGAGACGGTTACGATCGGTAAAAAATCTTCAATAGTGAATAATACGTCGGTATTCGGCAATGTTACTATCGGAAATGGTGTGAAATTATCCAACGCAATGGTTTCTAACGCTAAAATAGGGGCGGATAGCTCGGTGTATGACAGTACTATTAGAGGGTTATCTGCTAAAGCTGTCGTTATCGGTAGCGGTGTTGAGATAAGTGATAAATCTGTATTGTCGAACGAGACCAAAACGAAAAAATGGAGTTTTGTGGAAGCTAGAGATATCAATATGGATTATTCCCCTTCAACCGATGATATTATGTTGAGAAGATATAAAGTAGATTCGTCTAAAACTATTGTCGGTGATGGGACTCGTATATCCAATGCCAGAATAATCAATACAAATATTGGTCGGGACGTTGATATTAGATCTGGGGTTTTTATAGAACACAGTATTGTTGGCGATAATACGAAAATTTTTGAAGATTCCAGTATTACTATTTCTCGTTTCGGCAAAAATGTCAGGA
>CAZFUR010000326.1:0-2787 GCA_964522245.1 uncultured bacterium
TCAAACACAACGGACCAAAAAAAGTAAGCCCCTTTGCTTTGCCGTATATACCAACTAACATAGCACCTGCGATTGTAACGGAAAAATTTGGTCTGACGGGACCGAGTTATGCCGTATCTACCGCTTGCGCGTCAGGCACTCACGCTTTGATAGATGCCTATCGGCTGTTGCAGTCGGGATCCGCTAACCTACTTGTGGCGGGGGGATGTGACGCTTGCATGACTCCATACGTTTTCGGCGGTTTCGACTCGATGTACGCACTGTCACGCAGAAACGATGATCCGGATAAAGCCTCTAGACCTTTCGATAAAAACCGTGACGGTTTTGTCATGGGCGAAGGAGCGGGACTTTTGGTTATAGAGACGGAAGAGCATGCTTTAAAAAGAGGCGCAAATATCTATGCGGAACTGTTAGGCGGTGCTATGAGCAGTGACGCTTTTCATATAACAAAACCGAGACCGGACGGGTCATCCGCTATAAAGATGATAAATAATGCGCTCAAATCTACCGGTATCGGGAAAGATGAGGTTGATTACATAAACTGTCACGGTACGGCAACTCCCCTTAACGATCCATCGGAGAGTTTTATTATAAAACAGGTTTTTGGCGAAAGAGCATATAAAATACCGCTCAACTCTACCAAATCTATGCTTGGTCATTCTATAGGCGCATCGGGCGGTATTGAGGCTATTGTATCGGTAAAAACAATTCAGGCAAACCTTATACACCCTACAAAAAACCTAGACGAGCCGGATGTGAATTTTGAAGACCCTTCGTGCCCGCAGTTCGATAAAAGATGTGATCTGGATTACGTTCAGGATAAACCCAGAGAAAAAACTGTCGATGTGGCGTTATCGGAATCGTTCGGATTCGGCGGTCAAAATAGTGTGGTTGTTTTTAGAAGGTACTAGAAATGAGCGACCCTCAATTAAATCTGTTTGATATTGAGTCGAAAATAAAAAATCTCAGAGAAGAGATACTGCGCCATAACGAAAAATACTATCTGGATGCCGATCCTGAGATATCTGATATCGGATATGATAAACTTCTGAAAGAACTAAAATATTTAGAGAAAAAATATCCACAATACGCGACACCTGATTCCCCTACTGAACGTGTATCCGGCAAACCGCTCTTAAAATTTGAAACAGTAGAACACGAAATCCCGATGTTAAGTATAGACAACACCTATTCGCAAGGTGAACTTGAATCGTTCGATAAACGGATTAGAAAACTGATTTATGCCGATCAAGATGAATCTTCATACTTGTTCCCCGATATGATCGAAAACGACATAGAATATACGGTAGAACTTAAAATAGACGGTGTGGCAATCTCTCTCATATACGAAGAGGGTAACCTGAAAACTGCTTTGACAAGAGGCGACGGAATCCGAGGAGACGACGTCACGGAAAATATCAAGACAATATCGTCGTTGCCGTCACATATACCTTTTCTCGAAAAACTTATTTTGCGCGGTGAGGTTTATCTCTCCAAAAAGAAATTTGAACAGATTAACAAAAAACGCCAAGAAGAAGGCTTACCTTTGTTCGCCAATCCACGCAACGCCACTGCCGGATCACTAAAACAGTTGGACTCTAAAGAAGTGGCAAAAAGAGAACTCGATATTATCATCTATGCCGTGGCTGATTATACTCCGTTAAATGTCAAAAAACATTCCGAGGCGGTAGCAAAATTAAAAAGTTTCGGATTCAAAACAAATGAACCTCTAGAAAAATGCTCATCCATTGAAGAAATACTTACTGTTTGCGATAAAACACTATCAATGCGTGAAACTCTGCCTTTCGATATTGACGGTATGGTGATAAAAGTAAACCGAGCCGACTGGCAAGCACAACTTGGCTCAACCGCAAAATCACCACGATGGGCTATAGCATATAAGTTCCCCGCTCAACAAGAAACAACCACCGTCGTAGATATAATCGTTCAGGTGGGTAGAACAGGTATTCTGACACCGGTTGCGATTCTGGAACCTGTCGAATTGTCAGGATCGGTGGTCAGAAAAGCATCACTGTATAATAAGGATGAAATTGAAAAAAAAGATATTCGTATCGGCGACTATGTATTGATAGAAAAAGGCGGAGAAATCATCCCTAAAGTGGTTAAGGTAATCACTGCTAAGAGGGACGGTTCGCAAAAAAAATATCTTTTTCCAACGAAATGCCCCGTTTGCGGTTGCGAGACAACGCACTCTAAAAGCGAAATAGCTGTAAGATGCGATAACATCTCGTGTCCCGCCCAGATAAAAAGGCGGATCGAACATTTTTGTTCAAGAAAAGCCATGAACATAGAGGGATTCGGTGAAAGTTTAATAGATAAACTTGTCGATCTGAACATACTCGAGAATGTAGCGGATATATACTTCATAAATTGGCAAACAGTAGCGGATTTAGATAAATTGGGCGAAAAATCTACTCAAAACCTCAAAAATGCCGTAGAAAAGAGCAAAAACAACGATCTTTCTCGCTTAATCCACGGAATCGGAATACCTCACGTGGGATTGCGCTCGGCGGAGATTCTAGCAGAACGATTCGAAAATTTGGATAATCTGATCAATGCCGATAAAGAAGCTCTAATCACCATACACGATATAGGAGAAATCGTCGCAAAAAGCATAACACATTTTTTCAGTCAACAAAAAAACCTAGAAGTGATAAAAAAACTAAACGACGCAAAAGTTAATTTTGTGCATAGATCGACAAATAGTGAAAAAAAACTTTTATCGGGAAAAACATTTGTCCTGACAGGAACTCTGAAAACAAAAAC
>CAZFUR010000327.1:0-545 GCA_964522245.1 uncultured bacterium
GCTATATCCACAAGCGGTAATTCACCCAATATAATCAATGCTCTAAAAGAAGCTAGACAAACACAATGCACAACCTTATCTCTTACCGGTAAAGACGGTGGTAAAATGCCTCCTCTTTCCGACAAAATAATAGTTGTTCCGTCTCAGGATACTCCTATCATTCAGGAAGTTCATTTAGTTATAGAACACCTTATCTGCGACCTTGTAGAACAGATGGCTACCGAGAGTATATAATGATTAATAAGATCAAATCCCCACAACAACTGTTGCCTATATTAGATGATTATCGCAAAAAAGGTTCTAAAATAGTTTTTACAAACGGTTGTTTTGATCTGATTCATGTGGGGCATACACGATATCTGACCGAATGCAAAAAAGCCGGTGATATCCTTATTATAGGTCTAAATACAGACAGCTCCGTCAAGATAAATAAAGGCGACCTCAGACCTATTGTTCCTTATGATGAACGTGCGGAGATTCTAGCTAACCTTGAAATTGTAGATTTTGTTGTACCCTTTGACGAAAAAACACCGCTTAATCTTATA
>CAZFUR010000327.1:555-2773 GCA_964522245.1 uncultured bacterium
ACCTCAGACCTGATCTTCTTATCAAAGGGGGCGACTACACACTCGATAAAATAGTGGGTAAAGAAGAAGTTGAAGCCAACGGAGGTTCTGTTTATACGATCCCGCTAACTCAAGGTAAATCGTCACGAAATATCATCAAAACTATACTTGATAAGTTTGCTCATGAACGATAAATTATCCAGAGTAATAGACGCTAACTGTAACCGTACTCGTGAAGGGTTAAGGGTTCTTGAAGAAATCGGTAGATTCTGGCTTGACGATAAAAATGTTTTTAACGAAATAAAAAAGACACGACACGATTTTAGCAAAATTGAGTCTGAGATAAAAATTTCGTCGAAAAATATCATCGCCAGCCGCGACAGCATAAACGATGTTGGTAAACAGTATATACAAAATTTAGAAGGCAAACGTGACAATATATCAAGCCTTGTGACCGCCAACGCCAAAAGAGTCGAAGAATCACTGAGAGTTTTGGAAGAATTCTTGAAACTTATTGATAAAAACAATATTACTCAACAAATTAAACAAATTAGATTTAAAACATATACTTTAGAAAAACAAATTCATGATGAACTTAAAAAGTAAAAAATTATATCTTATTTTAGATACAACATACGTATCCCCCGACAAAATGATCGATACGACCAAAGAATGTTGCGAGGCAGGGGTAGATATAGTGCAATTTAGAGACAAAATCTTATCCGATAAAGAAAAATTTATCCTCGCAAAAAAGTTACGGGAATTAATCGGTCAATACAATATACCTTTTATAATAAATGACCGCCTTGATATAGCGCTAGCCGTGCAAGCAGACGGCATCCATTTAGGGCAAGATGATCTACCTATAGATAAAGCCCGGGCAATAATCAGGAACACCGGTCAAAAACTGATCATAGGCGCATCAACTCATTCTTTCGATCAAGCCGTGGACACTGTCAGAAAATATGAGCCCGATTATATAGCCATCGGACCTCTATTCTCTACCCCGACAAAACCCGATTACATCGCAGTTGGACTTGATACGACAAGACAGGTTGTAGATAACACAAAAATACCTCTGTTCGGTATCGGTGGAGTAAAAACGGACAATCTCGACCTAATACGGCAAACAGGTTTAAAGCAAATTGCAGTCGTATCGGCAATATTACAGTCAAACAATAGAAAAAAAACAATAGCTATTTTTAAAAAATTTTAACAGGAGGATACCATGAGAAACAGTTTGTTAGTTGTAGGATCGGTCGCATTCGATCATGTAATCACACCATCGGGCGAACGTGAAGAGTCTCTAGGCGGGTCGGCAACATATTTCTCTTATTCGGCAAACTATTTTGCGGATGTAAAACTGGTTGGTGTTGTCGGCGAAGACTTTGATCAAAAATATATCGATGCCCTCAATCAAAAAGGGATTGATACAACAGGTTTGATACGTCAACCTGGCAAAACATTCCGATGGAAAGGCAGTTATGTAAACGACCTCAATGAAGCGGAAACAATGGATACCGAACTGAATGTGTTGGAGCATTTTAATCCTAATCTACCTGAATCTTACAAAAATTGTGATGTCGTATTTTTGGCGAATATAGATCCTGAACTACAATTAAATGTCCTAAACCAAACGAAATCACCCAAATATGTTGTATGTGACACAATGAACCTTTGGATTAATATCAAAAGACCACAACTATTGGAACTGTTGAAAAAAATCGACCTTTTTATCTTAAATGACGCCGAAGCAAAAATGTTATCCGAAAAAACAAACCTTATAGAAGCCGCCAAATGTATCCAAAAACTAGGTCCTGGCGCAGTTGTAGTCAAAAAAGGAGAACACGGGTCTATTTTGGTTGACGGTGAAAACCTGTTTGTATTACCCGCATACCCTATCGAAAAAGTCGTTGACCCTACCGGTGCGGGCGACACATTTGCCGGCGGAATGATAGGATATATCTGCAAAACAGAAGATACCAGTTTTGACAATTTAAGAAAAGCTGTCGCATACGGAACAATTATGGCATCTTTCAACGTTGAAAATTTCAGTATGGATAATATTCTGAACTTAAAGCAAGACAAGATCGAAAAACGTTTTCAAAAATTAATAGAACACACATCGATCTAACATATTTCTATTGACGCAATTGCGGTTAATAATTTATATTTAGACCATTGCGAGCGTAACTCAGTTGGTAGAGTATCAGCTTCCCAAGCTGGGTGTCGTGGGTTC
>CAZFUR010000328.1:0-2762 GCA_964522245.1 uncultured bacterium
TTCTCCGTCTACAAACCATTCTAACCTCCAATACACAATATAAAAACCAATAACAAAACCACCCTACCACAAGTTATTTGTAAAAAAATAGGTACCACAAAGAAAAGATACATTATTAGTAAAATTAGTATTCCCTATACAGAAAGTAGTCGGCAAAAAAGGCAAAAGGATTAGAATTGTTTACTAATTTTTGGATAAAAAAGAATTTAAGAATTAGGGGAGGCAAAAAAATGGTTATTCGTGCAATAAACCTAAAACATTTTTGAATTATTTTGACAATCAGTATTCTCTGCGACCTTCTATAGCACACATCAGAGTCATATCATCGGCAAAATCAAGACTGCTTCCAACCGGAACACCGTAGGCGATTCTGGTAATTTTCAGGTTTTCAGATTGAAGAAGACGTTGCGTGTAAACCGCCGTAGCCTCACCCTCCACATCAGAACCGGTAGCCAATATTATCTCACGAATACAACCGGCACAGACAATCGACTCAAGCTGATCAAACGCTAGCTCATCAGGTCCGACACCGTTCAAAGGCGACAGTTTACCGCCCAAAATAAAATATCTGCCACGATAACCACCGCCGCGCTCTATGGCAAAAACATCTCTTGAGTTTTCCACCACACACAATAAACAATCGTCTCTATCGGATGACAAACATATATCGCAAACATCTTTATCTGAAATACCGTTACAGCGAGAACATTTAGTGATAACATTTTTCATAGTCACCATCGACTCGGCAAAATCAGCGACTTGTTTAGAATCAAATTCCAACAATTTCATTACCATCCGCTCGGCACTTTTATAACCTACACCCGGCAGACGGGAGAACCATTTTATAACCTGATCTATCGCAAACGGATACTGATTCATATTAAGATCTTTTCCGATAATTAAAATCCAAGTCCCGGGATATTCAGCCCACCGGTTATCTTGCTCATTTCGTCACGCATCATGTTTTGTGACTCCTCAAGGGCTTGATTGACAGCCGCCAATAAAACATCTTCCAAAGTCTCAACATCCTCCGGATCGACTATTTCGGGGTTTATATTCAAACCGACGATTCTCTGGTCACCCGTAATCCGCACCTTTATCATACCGCCGCCCGCAGTAATTTCCGTCTCTTTTTGAGACAACGCATTTTGAGTTTTCGCCATATCGTCTTGCATTTTTTTTGCTTGTTTAAGAAACTTATTAATATTAGCCATCTTATTTTTTCCTCCCGGTACTTATTACTTTAGCGTTAAAAGTATCAATCATCATTCTAGCCTCCGAACTATGCAGTATCTCGTCTCCTCTTGAAATCGACGTTTTGCCGGAACCCGTTTGTTCTCCATTACCGACAGCCTGACCTGTAGTTACGGTTTTATCCTTTTTTTTTAACCGCACCGACAGATTAGTCTTAAAAAAATCCCCAACTGTTTTCTCGATATCTTTCACTTTTTCAGAAAGATGACTCAAAAACCAATCTTCTTCCACCCCTAACGTGACCGTTTTATCTTCAAACTTCTCTACGGAAATTTTCTGTAAACAACTACTCAAAGAGTGGTTTGCGCAAGATTCACAGATTGTATTCCAAGATTCCTTTATTTTATCCAGATCAATCTCTTGTTGCTCAACCACGACATTAGCAGATAAATCCACAACAACGGGTGCGGGTGAAGGTTCTGCTTTCGTTTCAGCCGTTTTGACCGAGAATTGCTTTTCGGGAATTGCCCCGGATTGTTTATTCGATGGTTCAGTTTTGGACAAAACAGGTTGACCCTCCGTTTTTTGATCCACACCGACATCAACCTTATTTACAGAAATACCCTTTTTCTGAATTTCCTCCAGTTTCAATAGTGCGTTTTCCACAGAAATAACCGACTTCAAACGGCTCAGTTTCAGAAACAACAATTCGATCAAAACCTGAATCGATAAAGCATAACGCATTTTATTTGCCGTCTCCGATATAATTTCCACAGCAAACTCAAGTTCGGCGGGGGTATAAAGCTGAGATTGTTTTTTAAATTTATCCAGATCTTCGACGGTACAATCTAACACATCGGTCTTATCATCTAAAATTTTGACTAACAACAGATACCTGTAATGAGTCAACCACTCATCCATAAACTGAGTCAGGTTTTTGCCGTCACGCACTATTTTATCCAGCAACACGATTCCATCGGCAATCTGTTTTTTGTAAGCGAAATCTGACAGTTTAAAAAATAACTCTTTGTTATATAAACCGAGAATCTCCGATATCTGTTTAAATGTGATCACATCACCGCAAAAAGCGATTACTTGATCAAGCATAGACTGGGCGTCCCTCATGCTACCGTCGCCTGCTCTGGCTATCGCTTCAAAGACACCGTCTTGGGCAGTGACGCCTTCCGCATCTGCGATTTTTTTCAGTCTTTCAGACAACACAGCCTGTCCTATTCTATGAAAATCAAAACGCTGACATCTGGATAATATAGTCAACGGTAATTTGTGAGGTTCCGTAGTCGCAAATATAAAAATGGCGTGGGCGGGGGGCTCTTCTAAGGTTTTAAGCAAGGCATTGAACGCCTCTTTGGTAAGCATATGTACTTCATCGATAATATAGGTTTTGTATTTAGCTTCCGAAGGCACAAATTTTATGCTGTCACGAATCTCTCTTATTTCTTCGATTCTACGATTGGACGCACCGTCTATCTCTATCACATCCATGCTGTTGCCGTGGATTATATCTCTACAAATATGACAGCTTCCGCAAGGAGTCACGGTGGGACCGT
>CAZFUR010000329.1:0-2754 GCA_964522245.1 uncultured bacterium
CGCTTGTCTTATAAACCATAATCGGTCGTATTCTTCTTTTGATCCTGCTATAGCGCCTGCCATCAGATCGTTATGACCGCCTAACCCTTTGGTTGCACTATGGACAACCAAATCCGCACCAAGATTGAGAGGTTTTTGATGGTACGGTGTGGCGAATGTATTATCCACAACAAACATGATATTGTTTTTTTTACATATTTTGCTCAATAGTGATATATCTATGACTTTACACAACGGATTTGTGGGAGTTTCGCAAAAAATCATTTTTGTATTCGGTTTCAGATATTTCTCTATTTCATCTGATTCATCCGCCTTAAGCCATGTCACATCAATACCAAACCGCTCAAGAATAAGCGAAACTTTATAATGAGCACCATACATATCGTGAAACAGGATGAGATTATCGCCCGATTTCAAGTAGGCAAAATAAACCATACTGCAAGCCGCCATACCGGTTGTGCAAATGACACAATCCTCGGCGTTTTCCATACGTGCTATTTTTCGTTCAACGACTCTGACGGTAGGGTTATCGTCACGGTGATAGGTATAACCATCTATTTCCCCATCGGTTATCTGTCTTAACACCTCAAAAGAACTGTACTCGTAGTTTACGGCATTCACAATGGGAGTCACCATCGGTTTATTGCCGTAAGGAGTCAAAGGATCTCTGGTCATCTGAATATTCCCTTCGTATCTAGAATTATGAAAAACAAGGAATTATATGATAACAGTTTGGATTTATTTTTAAAACGGATTTCTATCCTAACACTATTTTTTATCTATTTTTCATAAAAACAGAGACATTTCACGGGTTATGATGATATAGAATCACGTTGCCTATTTCGCACTCGGCTATTGTTTTTGATATATCATCCGCTATAACTTGGCATTTCACCATACATAGAAAAAATATCGGTCTATCCGCATCGGTTAGAGCCTCAAAGTTGCCTTGACCTTTACTGATTATCATATCTGCCGATCTGTATATCCGGATAAATTCATCGCTACACAAACTAAGCACTGTGCCGGGCGCATCCGATCCGCTTGAGATCAATTCCGCAACTTCATCGATACGGCAATCGAGGGCATCTTTCATTAGTGCGTCATTTATGATCGGTTTTTCTTTGACGGCGAATATTATTTTTTTGTCAGGGTACTCTGATTTGATCAGTTCGATCAATAACCGATCGAAAACGATTTCGCCAGCGTTATCGGCGAGATACAAAACAACGTTTGAATTGATCAGAGTTTCTTTGAATTTTTTGTATTCGAACAATCGTTCATCTGTCGCTTTGATTGCTTTGTGTTCGACGTCCAATATTTTTGATATTTCAGATTCAACATCGAGAGTTTTTTTGACACCGTAATCGATGATATTTCCTACGATAGCCAATTCTACGGCAGTCAGGAGTTTATCTTTTGAGGAATATATTTTTTGTTTAAGACGATCATAAATTGACAGAACGAGGTTATTGCTTTTGATTTTTATCTCTCGGAACAGATCATCATCGCCGGTGGTTTTTTTCAGTATTTTATGGATTTCGCGAGCTATCTCCGGGGGAGATGATTCTAGCGAAAAGGTTTTCAATTTATCCGCCAGTTCCAGAACGGTCTGATATCGAGTCGGTTCATCTACGTCGCAAATTTTCAGGGTTTCGATCACCTGTCTAAAGAAACACGGGATACACTCTAAGTATGTTTTCATTTTAGCGCCTTTTTTCTCAAAATTGTCTTTTTATGAGGCACAGATAATAGATCAATATCTATTTTTTGGGAAGCATATTTTTTTATATGCACACAGAAGTGTGTATTTTTGTTATTGCGTATAGATATTTCAAAAAATCAGTCCCATCCATAATTTTTCACGCCTCACCAGTTCATAGATTTGTAAACAACAAATTTTTTTGTTCCCCACATCACCCAACTAGTAAATATCTATAACAAATTCCCTATCCTTGCCCAGACAAAACCAACAGTGCTCCAACAAGATAGCAAAATCCATAACCTTGCCCAGATAAAACCATTCTGCGCGAATCGCATCGCAAAACCCATGACCTTGCCCAGACAAAATCAACAGTGCTCCAACAAGAGAACAAAACCCATGACCTTGCCCAAACAAAACCAACAGCGCGCCAGCAAGAGAGCAAAACCCATGACCTTGCCCAGACAAAATCAACAACGCGCCAGCAAGAGAGCAAAGACGGTTTTTTGTTACTTTTTTGTCTCCAAAAAAGTAATGGAGGTGGCGGGACTCGAACCCGCGTCCTGAAATATTTTCGTAATGATCTACTACATGCTTAGTCGATTTGAAAACAGTCACCAATAGACGCCAAAAAGACAAAATCATCTATCGGCTAGGTTCCACTAGTAAACTTCATCCGCTACGCAGGATCCATTCGCAACGGCCTAACCCGCATTGTGCGCTTTTTAACCTAGCAGGTTTCAGCTAAAAAACGTGGCTATTTACATAGCCGGAGCTAACACCATAGATGAAACAGGCGCAAAAGGAACAACGTTAGAAACAACGTTGGACACCTTCGACCTGAAAGCATCAAGTGATACGATATTATTGTTAGCATTTATAGTTTGTCAGGTTTTTTAGGAGGCCTCCCGACAACCTCCGCATGCAATCATTATCGACTCTATCCCAGTCGAAACCAATCACCCCCAAAATTTATATTAGAAAGATCAATATACTTAGGCAAAAAATATGGTAAAAAGTTCACTACAAATTTTCAGCGTATACCTTTTTCT
>CAZFUR010000330.1:0-2748 GCA_964522245.1 uncultured bacterium
ATGCCATCGGTGAATCGTTGCCGTGATAACTGTCGCCGAAGAAAAGTATATCTTGCGGAGTTAAGCTGTTGAAACTTGCAAAATCCTTTGCGGCGCCGTGTTTGTTGTAGATAGATATGTCAATGCTTGATCTGCCTGCGATACCGATCTCCAACGGCGAGTAAACGTCACTAAGAATATTGTTTATACTTCTGTATAGAAGATCTCTTTTTTGTTTGTCTTTTCCGAACAATTTTATAGAAAGTTGACCGGGTCTGAAACGTTTTTCATAATTTTTTATGTTGAGGGATTTTACCAACGCATCTATTTTCCGCACGAACTGATCCAGCGTGAGTGTGCTTGCGCGCATATGGTCTTCTAAAGAAAGACTATATATCTGCCGTTTGTTGCCGTTCTCGTCGAATACTAAACAGTGGTTGCCGTTGTTGGCGTACACACTGATGTTTCGTTTGTACTTTTTATCGATTACAGACAACAATCTGCGGTCGATATCTTCATACGGCGAGCCCGATATGATAGCTATCTTAAACCCTCGTTTTATGAAGTTTTCTATCTGATCGATAATTTGTTTTGAAACAACCTGTAATTCACCGTTTAAAATATCGCTTATCGTTCCGTCCAGATCAAAAACCAGTGCTTTCTTTTTAGGGTCAAACTTGTCAGGGTTGCCTACGAATCGGAAAAGTTGATCTATTATTTTGTTTTCCAACGGATTGTTTTGTATAGGCGGTGAATCGTTGGGCGGGTTTTTTAGAGGTACGATATCTAAAGATTTTTGTACGGGATTGAGTGTTTGAGCAACGATGGTTTTGGTTTGAATATTCCTCACTTTCGCATCTCTTGCGGTTTCACTGAGAGGAATATCGTTCAGATCGGTTTTTCTCAGTTCTATCCTAACACCTTCTTTCGGCATTCCGATGGTGGATATTTCTGTACAATAGAACATATTGCCTTGTATCTCGTACAGAAGAGAAGGAATATATAACGAACGGTCAAACCCTGATTCTATGTCGCCCGATAGCTGTGAGACAAAATGAATCAAAACCGTTAGAGGTGTATTTTTGTCTACCAGAATTTCTCGGATATTAAATCTGTTTAGGTTGTCGGTTATTTTATCAGAGTACTGTTTTATTGTTTGTGTATCTGCGGAGAGTTGTTTTTTTAGCGATTTTGCCAATGGGATAAGTTTTTTTATATCATCTTTTAGGCGGATTGATGGTGTTCCGTTTTTCGTAAACTGCTCTATCAGACCGGATTTTTTCCATTTCTCCAGCAAATTTGACGGATCGGACAGATTATAATCCGATCGGATTTTTTCTACAAAAATATCGGATTCGATCAAATCCAAGATCAGACGGTCTGTCGTTTCCGACGGTTCTTTCAGGTCGGAGTAAGCGCCCATGGTGACGACCATATTAAACGAGTCGCCGTTTATTTTATCGAGCAGTTGTTTGTTGTTTACGTAATAAGGCGGTGTGTCTTGCGGGATATATGTAAAAAAGGTGTATAGGTTACCGTTTAATCCTAGCTCTATGACCAGATTCCCATCGGGTGTTCGGGATAAATCGTACGAGGTCATTTCAGGGAAATACTCGTTTGTCCATTTATCCACCAGTCGAGATTGGATTGCTTTTTTTAAGGATAGAAGATCGTGAATACCGATCGATTCGATCTGTTGTATTGCTTGAGCGGTCATGATAGATTTAAGTTCTACCCTAATCATCATTGCTTCAGGCTTATCGATCAAGGTTTTTTCAGCCAAATACGATGCTACTGCGAGAGTACCGTTTGCAGGCAGGGAACTTTTGTTTTGCGCTATAATCTGTCGGATAGAGTTTTCCAGAGTTTGTTCAAACGGTGTTTTCGTTGATGCGAGCCGTTGCCTGTATACGTTTGCATTACCGGTCCCGTTCATATTTGGCGATATAACACACAACGATATCCCTTTGTTTTTCAGGATAGATGATATCCCCCGTGTGTGGAATCCGCCGACTACCAGTATTGCCGTATCGCACTCTTCAAGAGTCATTTCCGCCAATAGGTTATCTGTCATAACTTTGTTGCGGTTGGCAGTCATCTTATAAAAGTTGATCGATTTTTTGATATGGTCATCTATGTAATCGGGCAGGAGTATTTTCTCCGACAGATGTTTTCTGAAAAAAGCGAGAATCTCTTTTGAACTAAAATACCCCGATTCTTTTTTGACGGTTTCGTATTCGGCAAACGATATATCCAATCCGACCAATTTAATCATCAGCCTCAACCGACGGTTCCAGTCGTAGATCTCTTTTGCCGACGGCGTATCGTAGATGTTGCGTGCGATTACCTCAGCCAACTCGATCGATTCGGTATACAATTTTGTATGGTTAACGGCGGATATTTTGTTGTTATAGGTTATATACTTTGTTGTTTCTCGGTAAGGAGTCAGGTCGATAGATTTATCGGTTGAATATTTTTTTAGTTTTGCGTAAAACTGCGGTGTTTTTATTATACCCAGATCGAATTTGCGGTTGATTTTATCGAAATCAGGGTCTGAAATGAGTTGCGTGATCTTTTTTCTCTCCAGAGTCAATTTAAAAGGGTCTAATGAGTTTTCTATGATCATAGATTGTTTCAGGCGATGCAGATTGATCGGCAATTCGATGTCGTATTGTTGTGCAAGATGGATGATATATTTACAGTATTTCAGGTACGATATTTCACCTGTTTGCGTAGAGCGGAGCATTTTAGCGAACTGTTTTTGAAGCG
>CAZFUR010000331.1:0-2747 GCA_964522245.1 uncultured bacterium
ACTCCGACAAAGCCCCCCCCTCCGTCAAAGCGTTCCACACGCCTGTATACGCATTCTGGGAAGAATTGTTGATTTTTTTGATATTTTGACTAAGTTTTTTTAATCGTGCCAGTTCGCTGTCCAGCCATTTTACGACTGTTTCGGCCGTACGGCGTTGTGCCTGTAAATCCGCTTTAGAATCTGTCATTTGATCTAGATTTTCTTCCCCTGAAACTTTCACGACTATTCCCGCTACTTCTTCTTTTTTCAAGGGCACCAGTTCATCGCCTCTTGTATCTTCCCAAGATTCGATTTTCAATCTTAATGCCTGCAAGGTTATTTCCATTTCGGACAACCTGTCTTCCAATCTTTTTTGGACGGGTTGGCGTTGTTTTTTAGGCAAAAGGAGTTCAGATTCTTTTATATTTTTTGTCTCATTAAAGATTAAAAACCTCGGCTCGTTGTATCGTTGACGAATATCCATTGCTTTGCTTCTTAATAACGATACTGCCGTGCGGTATTTATTATAAACATCTTCTCTTCTCATGCGCCTTGAGAACAACTCTTTAAGTTTCTCAGAAATCTGCACCTGATCGTATTTAAACCCCTCCAAACCAAGTTTAGAAATTATCTTATCATCAGCCAAATTCAACCCCATCAAACCGCCTTTACCGGTCAAAAGTTTTAATCTTGCGGCTGTGATTTTCATTTTTTCCGTTAGATTATCTATCATATCTTGTTGAGTCGCGGGATTAAGCTTCTCCCTGTCACGGACATACATCTTAAACAAAGCGGTATCTTTTTCTACTTGTTTATCCACTTCATCTTTCAACTTTTTCCATTTTTCTCTTTTCTCATCAATCAGGCTAATCTGTCTCTTTCTGCCCGCAATGACGCTAGACATAACATCCATATATTCCTGCAAATACGGTTCTATAGCCTCACCGATTCCTTCATCATTAAAATTTTTGGCTTTTTTTCTTAATTTTTTAAGCGCCGCTATTTCTTTAGACAGATTTATATTTCTAATTTTACCAAACTCTAAAATTGTGTTATCCACTATCTGAGAGAACTGCCGTGCTCCCTTTTTCATCTCCTCCAAAGCGTTCGACATTTTTTTGTATTCCAAAGACAATTCAGACGTTGTATCTTTTATGTACACCAGCTCCAATCCCGCAAAAGCATCGGGAAACTTTTTGTACAATTCAAACAGATTATCTTGCCAACTTGAACGTTTTTTATCAAAAACAGATAACACTTTACCCAATGCATCAACCTGCTTCATCAACGATTTTCTATACGATATCGTTTTAGCGTCTAAAAACAGATCCACCCTATCAGGATGAATAGATTTAGCTAGATTTTTTCTTATTGTTTTCAGTTCGGATAACAGATCTTTTGATCCTTTTGAGCGGATCAGCGCTTGTATTTTCTCTTTCAGAAGAGAATCATAATATGTCATTAAATCTTCAAACAACACGTTTGCTAAACTCGCCAGAGGATCTGATTTAACTTGGGCAGAATCCATCTTTTTTAGGATTGAGGTATACGAAAATAGAATATCTTCCACATCTTGCAGATTTCCCGCATCGACACTTTTTATCGAACCGATTCTCTTAGCCATCAGATAATGTTGACAATTATCCCAAAAATTCCTCAGTTTACCGAAATCTATTATCTCATCTGGTTTAGTCGGATCGACTATGGGATCGAGTTTCCCGATATCTTCACGGTGAGAGTTTTCCGCACCAAAATGGGCTCTTTTCATATCTCTCAATTCATGCTCCATGATAGCCGTAAGAATTGCTTTGGCGTATTCACGGTCATCGGCTGGCAGAGTCAAAATATATTTTAAAACGTTATAATTTACATGAAACGTATCGTTGCGACCCGCATGAGCTATGACATCACCGCTACCGAAAATACCTTCATCATCAAACAACAAAGAGATATCGTACTTTTCAAAGTCACCGATGAAAGAAGATTTCTGTAAAACCTCTATCAGTAAAACCAACGCCTTGCGAACAGAATCTCCTTCTTGGCGAATTCTAAAAACCAAAGACGCAACCGACCCCGCAGGCAACCCGGTAAACATCTTTTGCAAACGACTTCCGACTTCTACGATATCACCCGATAACAAACCCGCCACAAACTCCTCGGCACTCATATTTTTGATATCCGCCAGACTAAACTTCATAGCGTCGCCACGTTCAATTATTTCTTTTATAGAACTGTTCACCCGATCTTTAACGCCTTTACGTGCAAGACTTTTATCATCTTTGATCCCCTTATTATCTCCCAGATCATCTGAAGCGACATCCGTAATTTCATCGTATCCGAACAATATTTCAGCAGGTTCAGGCGTTTGGTCGGCGACGTTTCGCTGTTTGTACTGATCCAAGATATAATCGGAGACAACCCTATCCCATTCCGTTTGCCGATATTCCTTGAATGACCGCATCTGTTCGGCGACTTCCCGATTAGAACCTGAGACAGGCACAGCGTTTCTCACCGCCAAGGTTTCTTCTATTTCGCCTGCGTTCATTATCTGGTGTCGTTTAACCGCATCTTTTGCCACCTCCGACGCTCCATCGGCTCTACCCTGAATGACCGATATATCCCTCAAACGGTCTTCTGGACTGATTTTGTCGACATCTATTTCCACAACGCCTGTGCTGACTACGGGACGGGTCGTAACCAATACCGCATACGAATCATTTTTCTTTACTATTTTACCCTGTTGTTTAAATTCCGAGAATTTTTTGGCG
>CAZFUR010000332.1:0-2743 GCA_964522245.1 uncultured bacterium
TGACCCGTTGTTGTTTTTGAGCGTTTTTGTGTATGGGATTTTGTTTGTTATTGGGCTTTTTGAGTGTATGGCGGACAAAAAATCGGTATCGTTTCGATTGAAATTTACCAAAGAAAAACTGTTTTTGATACTTTTTTTGGCGTTGCCGATTATATTCGCAGTTTCGGTATCGTTTTTCAAACCTATTTTGTATGAAGGGAAACGTTATCTTATCTTGGTGTTGCCGTTGTTTTATATTGTGGTTTCGGTCGGGTTATCGAAACTATCTTTCAGAAAATTTGTTATCGGGTTATCTATTGTGGTTGCGCTTAGTTTATGGTGGGATTACAATCTTCATTTTTTCAGGCAAAAACGTGTTTGGAGAAAAACGGCGGGTCTGATATCTAAATATTCTAAACCGCAAGACGCTTTGTTTTCTACCGATTACACCAAAGGACGGATATTGGGGTATTACGGGACAGGTATGGCAAAACGTGTTGAAATTGACGATGTTATGTTGATAAAAAAAACCTTCAGACGGTACAAAAGAGTGTGGTTTGTATCGGTGACGGATAAATCGTTTTTTGAGGATATATTCGCTCGGTTTGCCAAAAGAGTATCATCTAAGAAATTTCTCAACGATCGCACAGACATAATAAAAGTGGTTCTTTTTGAGTTTGATAAATTGTAGATTGCCGTATGCCGTTGGGCTATAACGGTATAAAAAAAATAAAATAAAGCTACAAAAAAAGACGAATGTGATGTATAATGTAATGGTTTGCTTTTTTGGGGCAATTTTACGTAACTCTTTAATATAGAACTACAAGGAGAAGATGAGTATGCTTAAGGGTAATGCTGTAATCGGTCAGTCGGGTGGTCCGACTTGTGTAATTAATCAGAGTTTGGTGGGTGTTATAGAGCAAGCGCATAAGACTGATGCGATTGAGAATCTTTACGGTGCGCGTCATGGTGTGAGCGGTATTTTGAAAAACGATTTCATCAATCTGTTAAGGGAAGATCAAACTACTTTAGAGAATGTAGCCAGAACACCTTCTGCGGCGTTGGGTTCTGTTAGAATGAAACCGACAAAAGAAGATTGCAGGAACATTTTTAACGTGTTCAAAACCAATAATGTCAGATACTTCTATTATATAGGCGGTAACGATTCTGCCGAGACGGCTAATATCATCAGTCAGGTTGCGGCGCAAGAGAAGTATGAGCTTAGAACGTTTCATATTCCAAAAACCATAGATAACGATTTGAAAGTAACGGACCATTGCCCCGGTTACGGTAGTGCGGCTAGGTTTGTCGCTATGGCTTTTATGGGTGATAATTATGATAACAGGTCTCTTAAAGGTATAAAAATCAATGTGGTTATGGGACGGCATGCCGGGTTTTTGACGGCGGCTGCTAGAATCGCTCGTCAAGATCCTGATGACGCGCCACATCTGATTTATGTCCCTGAGGCGGTTTTCTCCAAAGAGCAGTTCGTAAACGATGTTAAAGCGACTATGGATAAATACGGTCGTGCAGTGATAGCCGTATCCGAAGGGATACATGATGCGGACGGTAATCCGATATTCACAACAGGCGAGAAAGATTCCCACGGTAACGTTCAGCTAAGCGGTAGCGGTGCTCTAGGCGATCACCTTGCCGGTCTGATAAAAGAGAATCTAGGCGATAAACTCCGTGTAAGAGCGGATACGTTCGGCTACTTGCAACGTAGTTTCGCAGGTTGTATCTCTGATGTGGATGCTATGGAAGCCCGTCAGGTCGGGCGTGATGCGGTTAAGTATTCTACCGAATCGGATATGGACGGCAGTGTCGTTTTTAAAAGGTTGGGTGACGGCGCAGATTATAAAGTCGAGACGTTTGTGACGGAACTGAAAAATATGGCTAAACATACAAAATCACTTGATTCAAAATATATCTCCCCGGACGGTAACGATATCACAGCCGATTATCTTGATTACGTTTTACCGCTTGTCGGCGAGTTGCCTAAAATAGGTAAACTGAAAGGTTATCCCATTTTGGATAAATGTCACGGTTGCGCTGTTTAAGTTTTTTTAACGCTAACCGTACAATTCTAATCGGGCAAACTTGATATGAATGTGTTTGCAGACTATGACGCCGTGCTGATTATAGATACGACAGAGCGCAATATGGATATGTATTATCTGAGCGGTCTGTTTGTGCCGGATCGGTTTGCGCTGATTGTTACCGCTGGTGATAGCACGATCATAATCGGTGACCTCGAATACGAGCGTGCGCGCAGGCATGCTAAAGTAGATAATGTTGTGCGTATAATCAGACCTGAGAAGAATCCCGATAAAATCCCCGTGTTGCTTTTGTCGGTGGCGGAGTATTTTAGAGATAACGGTATAAAAAAAGTAGCGGTACACGATAGTTTTCCTGTGGGGTGCGCCGATTTTCTGCGTGGCGAGGGGTTTGTGGTAGAGTGTAAATCGGGTGCGTTTGTTCCTGAACGTGCGGTCAAAAATGACGATGAGATCGGGTTTATCGCTCAGGCTGTGGCGGATACGGAGATTGTGCTCGATAAAGCGATTCAGATGATAGCCGATTCCGATATCCATAACGGTACTCTTTATTATGACGGACGGGTTTTGACGTCGGAGAAAATCAAAGGTTTTCTGGCGGTTGAGTTGATGAGTATAGGTTATCTGGCACGCCATACGATTGTCGCAGGCGGTGGTCAGTCTTATAATCCTCACGAACAAGGATCGGGTGTTTTGGTGGCGGATAA
>CAZFUR010000333.1:0-2740 GCA_964522245.1 uncultured bacterium
CAAGGTGTCGAGTCTGTCGGGTCGGGTTTGGAGTTGATAAAGGCTCAGGCTCCGTTGTCTGAGATGTACCGTTTTCCGACGGAGTTACGTTCTATTACCGGTGGCAGTGCGGCGTTTTCGATGGAGTTTTCTCATTATGAGGAAGTTCCTGCTGTTGTGGCGAAAAAGATCAGTGCGGCTTATAAAAAAGATGACGAAGAATAATAAATAGGGGAGAGGATAAGTGTCTGGACATTCTAAGTGGGCGAGTATAAAACATAAAAAAGCGGCGGTTGACGCTAAACGCGGTAAACTGTTTTCAAGGTTGAGTAAAGAGATCACTGTGGCGGCGAAAACGGGTGGCGGAGACGTGGATATGAACCCTCGTTTGAGGACTGCCGTTTCTTCGGCGAAAGAAGCCAATATGCCGAATGATAATATAGAAAGAGCTATAAAAAAAGGGACAGGTGAACTTCCGGGCGTGTCGTATGATGAGTTGGTATACGAGGGGTACGGTGTGGGTGGTGTCGCTATTTTGATTGAGGTTCTGACGGATAATAAAAATCGTACGGCTTCAGAAATACGGAGTATTTTTACAAAGCGAAACGGTAATCTGGCGGCATCTAATGCGGTTGCGTGGATGTTTTCTAAAAAAGGGTTTTTTAGTGTAAAAAAAGATTCCGTAGACGAGGATACCTTGTTGACGGTCGCTCTGGATGCGGGAGCGGAGGATGTAAAATCGGAAGACGAGTATTATGAAGTCTTAACTGCGCCACAAGATTTTTTAGCGGTGAAAGAAGCTCTGGAGAATAACAAAATTGTTGCCGAGACGGCTGAGATTACATCTATACCCAGCACGACAGTTCGGATCGATTCCGTCAAAGAAGCGAAACAGGTGCTTGATCTGATTGATGTACTTGAAGACCAAGATGATACGCAAAACGTTTACGCTAACTTTGATATTCCGGACGAAATAATGGATAAATTAGAAGAGTAACCCTGTCTCATATCAGAAGGTATACAAGTGCGTATTATAGGTATTGATCCCGGTACATACACGACAGGTTACGGCATAATTGATAATGAAGGCGGAACCACTAGAGTCGTTGCGTACGGTTGCATAACTAATAAGTCAAAACGATCATCGGAAAGATATCTTGCGATATATTCCGCTCTACTTGATATTATACGGGAGTATAAACCACAGCATTGTTCTATCGAAAGCACGTTCTTTTTGAAAAATCCAAAAGTGGTTATGAGGTTGGGTGAGGTGCGTGGAGTATTGATCCTGGCGGCTGTTCAAGAAGGGTTGGAGGTTTTTGAGTATCCGCCTTTAAAGGTGAAACAGTCTGTTGTGGGGTACGGTAAAGCGGATAAAAATCAGGTGGGTAGAATGGTTAAGTCTATATTGGCTCTGAAAGAGTTGCCTAAACCTGACGATGTGTCGGATGCGTTGGCGTTGGCTCTTTGTCATGTCCATAATAGGAAAACTATAAAATTGAACTTGGTTAAAACTATATAGAGGTTCTTGTGATATCTTATCTTAGAGGTAAATTGGTTGTCTCTCAGCCTACGGGTGTTGTGTTGGATTTTGGAGGCGTGGGGGTGAGTGTGATTGTTCCTCTGAGTAGTTCTACTAAGATGCCTGAGCTAGGTGCGCAGGTGACTTTGTATACTTATCTGCATGTGCGTGAAGATATTCTGGCTATTTATGGGTTTATCACACAAGAAGAAAAAAATATGTTTCTTCTGCTTCTGGGGGTGTCTAAAATAGGACCGAAGGTTGCGCTCGGAATTTTATCGGGGATACCTGTCGATGAATTTAAATCCGCTTTGTTGTCGGGTAATGTCAGGCGGATCTCTATGGTTTCCGGGGTAGGCAAGAAAACGGCTGAGCGTTTGATCTTGGAACTTAAAGAGAAGATCCCCGCAGGAGAAATTTTAGTGGGGGAAGTCGATGATAAGTATAGAAGTATGGTATCGGATACGGTGATGGCTTTGGTCTCTTTAGGGTACAATCAGATGAAAGCTCAAAGAGCGGTTGAGGATGTTGTCAAAAATAATAAGATAGAATCACTTAAAATAGAAGAACTTGTGAAATTATCATTACAAAAGGTTAAATAGAAGATGGAAGATCGGTTTACGGATAAATTCAAAGATAACCAACTCGACCAGTCTTTGCGTCCTATTGAATTTGACGATTTTGTCGGACAGGATAGAATCAAAGAGCGGTTGTCTTTGTTCTTGACTGCGGCTAAAGATAGGGGCGAGTGTTTGGATCATTGCTTGTTTGCGGGTCCGCCGGGGCTGGGGAAAACGACACTAGCGCACATAATAGCGGGAACGATGGAGGGCAATATTCATGTTACTTCCGGTCCCGTGATAGAGCGTCCCGGAGACCTTGCCGGTATTCTGACTAATCTTGAACAGGGAGATATACTGTTTATCGATGAAATCCATCGGTTGAATCATATTGTTGAGGAATACCTGTATTCCGCTATGGAAGATTTTATGCTGGATATTGTTTTGGATAAAGGTCCTAGCGCAAGGAGCATTAGACTTAATTTGCCTCAGTTTACTTTGATAGGGGCGACAACCAGAAGCGGGCTTTTGACTTCGCCTTTAAGATCAAGGTTCGGGTTGATCAATAGGTTGAACTATTATGAGATTGAACAGTTGCATACAATAGTGACTCGCTCGGCAAGAATCCTGAACGTTGAAATTGACCATGACGGAGCATGGGAGATTGCTCGTCGCTCAA
>CAZFUR010000334.1:0-2736 GCA_964522245.1 uncultured bacterium
CGTCTCACCGCTTTCAATCGTATAAGGGACATGGACATCGGGAAACTTCACTAAGCGCACCTGTCCATCGAATCGTTTTACTAATACGACAGAATTGTCTTTTGTATATTCCAGAAACTTGCCTTCTCTTTTCAGTTTATTGTAGACGGCATCTGTTATGAGCAGCAAATCTTTGCCTTCTGTTTTGATTCGCTCAATCTCTTTATCCTCAACAGCCCCATCGAAAATTAGCTTATCTTTTGCCCTGCGTAACATAGAAGCATACTCTTTATCACTCACATCAACTGCTCTACTACCCATATCGTTAAAAAAAGCAGTGATCTGCGCAGACAAGTTACGTATATCCTTGTTTAATGATATCACACGCAACGATTCATCAATTAGTTTATCCCCTATTTCCATACCCCATTCTCTGCTGGTCGCCCCCACATTATTACCGTCAAAACGGTATATGGTCATTTTTTTGTCCTTAGCGTTCCAGATCAGTTTACCGTACTCGTCTCCACCCACTCTGAAAGTCAATGCTAAATCATTGGCAGGCTGATTTTTAAAGATATAGTTTATGACCCTCTTGAAATGATCGTTACCCGCAAAAATAAATTCTCCGTGAAGGTTTTTTGTCTCATAGTTCAAAACAGCGTCTAAAAGAGACTCTTTGATCTGGTTGATCACTCGGATATCCGCTCCTGTTTCCACAGCGTTCTTGTAGCTATCCAACAAACTATCTGTGGTCATAAGTGGATCATAGCTATCGGCTACAGGTTTCTGTAAAACCTGATATTCCCTTTGCAAAACCCCTGATTTCATAAGAGAATCGATTTCATTCGAATATTTTTTAACACCTGTCTTAACTGCTTCTCTAGACTCAGATAAAATATCGAGAAATATTTTGTCTATTTCGTCGGGAGACACTCCTTTTTTAATAAGATCTACAGCTTTATCGAGTTGTTGATAAAAACTGTCGCTAAAACTCAGCTGACAATGTTTAGCCGCTTGAAAAGCTTCTCTAAAAAGCGTATCGCACAATTCAGGTGGATTTTCTTGGTGTTGCGAAGAATTAGTTGACACTCCTCCGTAAAAACATATTTTTTCAGCAGGAAACCCTTCATACAAAAGTAGTTCCAACTGTTTAAACAACTTTTTATCGTTCAATATTTTTTTAAATTCTTTTATTGTTTCTTGTCTGACCTGTTTTTTGAAATCATCGTTCAAGATATCGGTTAATATTTGATTGATATCGTTGTTGCCCACACCGCTAAACACCAAAAAGAATTCACCGCCGGCATTGGCTAATTCCACCGATATTTTTCTTTTTTTCGTTTCTTGCTCGATAGCTTTTTTGAGTATTTTCCCCATTGCTTTTATGCCTGCGTCACCGAGAAAATGGCTTTGTCCTAGAACCTCGGCACCAAAAGTGTTAAAGACATCTTTAAAGTTTTGGATTTTTATATAAGCGGACACAACATCTTTTCCCGAGCGAATCGACTCCACCGCTCTTTCTTTTAACACCTTAACATTCAATAAGTCAGGGCTTGTGGATGATTTTGTAGATGCCTGCGCAATAAGGTCTAACTCTAGTTTCTCTTGTTTTTGAGAATCCACATTAACCAATGTTCCAAGCAGTAATCCGGCGGAACTCATAGTGGCTTGCGCCAAACCTTTTTCTGATCCTGATAGCGACGCATCGCCGGTAATAAATCCCTTTAGAAAAGATACGATAGCGAATATTCCCGCAATCGCCAACGTGATAGACAGCGTAGAGAAACCGCCTTCATTCATTATAGGAGCCCACGATATAGGACCCCTTACATAATCTGTCCACTGTGCCACTTTTAAAGAGAGATCTCCCCATAAACGGTTAAATGTAGGCAAAATATATTTCTTTGCCGGTTGTGCAACTAAAAGCTCATAACTTGTCAGATAAAATTCCGACAACATTGCTACTATCGTAAATATCATAAAATTGACACCCATTATAGGCGCTAACAAGACAGGCAGAATTTTTTCAGAATTGAATGAATCTCTATTAAACAGAAGAACCGGCAACGCAAAAACCAAATACGCACCCACGGCAAAAATGGCTCCCAACGGCAAAATAGATCCCAACCCCGAAGATATTGCCATTAAAACCAATGGTTTAATAACAAAAATAGGTGTTGTAAAACTTAATACGGTAAATACCGCCATGGCGGTCATGGTTGTTTTATACATTCCTTTGGGCAAATCTTTACCATATTTTCTCAACATCTGAAAAGCGCCACCCGCCCATCTACGTCCTTGAGTCCATTTGTCTGCTATTTTCTCCGGCATATCTGTGATAACACGCATAGTTTTTGTAGCGAAAAACTTAAATTTCGTGTTTTTGTTCTCCCTTAGCAACGCCGACAACTCCGCATCATCCGTCTCGAATATACCTGAATGTTTCCTCAATGCCCTGACCAGATACGGCATAGAGTATCCTCCTCCGCCTCCCGGAACAGATTTAGCGATAAATGAGCTAACAGATCTCAACCAAGTAAAATAAGCATAATTGAGTTTTTCCATGAAAGACGACTTTAGCCAAGATATTTTCCCGTAATGCGTCGTAACAGGCAAAATACACGCTATCGTCCTATCACCTTTTGCATCTACGTTACCGATCAGATCGGCGGCATCCGTCAACTGACCGTTAACATCCTCGCCCTCTATAAAAGAGTCTCCATCCATGATAAATATTTTCTCAGGCAGACGAGTTAT
>CAZFUR010000335.1:0-2312 GCA_964522245.1 uncultured bacterium
TCTTTAAAAATATTTTCTGAGATTTTTTTTATTCTGTTTTTTTTGAAAACGGAACTTGCGGGGCATAAAGGAATCTTTGATTTTACTATTCCATTTAACTCTTTTCTCAAAGGAAACAGAATAAAAAAAATCTCAGAAAATATTTTTAAAGATATGACTTTTAGCGATATGTTTATACCGTTTCATGTGGTATGTGTCGATCTCATATCTGGGCAGGAAATAATCTTGAACGAAGGATCAGTCGCTCTTGCTGTGCAGGCTAGCAGTGCTCTGCCGGGCATTTTTAAGCCTGTCAGACTCAAAAATAGGTATCTTGTGGATGGGTCTGTCATAAATAAAGTGCCGGTGAACGTTTTGTCCATGAATAAGACGGATCTCATAATATCGGTTAATGTCACGCCTGATAGAGAAAAATTCATGGAATCTAAAAATAATCCTCACGGTCGAATGGGAAAATTATTGAGGAAAATCAGCCTTTTTAGAGAAATACTAGATGAACCCAATATATTGCAAATAATAACCAGATCGCTCAATATCACTAATACTCAGATGTCTAAAACCGGTTCTCATTTCACAAACTTTGATATAAAACCCAATATTGAAAAGTTTGATTTTTTAGATTTTAAAGAGTTCGATCCGATAGTCGCTACGGGGGAAAACGCTGCCAGAAACTCTATTCAAGAACTTAGGTCGATCATAGGTGTTCAGGTTTTTTAGGAAAAATCTTTTCAAAAATAGAATATTTTTCTGTCATTATTTTTTTGTATAAAAATTAATCAGTAATTTGTTTTTTTCATTCTCACCCATGTTTGTGTATTCATTATCTCTACATACCACAGGCAACAAATAGCTGTATAATAAGGAATATCTCTCAATTATTAGCGGTTAAGGTACGGTTTGTGCTTATCTAAAAAAAAGATAAAATATAAACGCTGTCTACCGATTACTATTGTTAGCGGATCTCTTACCTTGGTTATGGCATAAGACGGAATAGAAAATCTTATCGGCGTTTTTTATTATTACTCACACACAATTTAACGACAATACGATTGTAGTCAGGAGAATAATGATGAAGATATCACGTTTATCACTAATTGTGATAGGTACATGTTTATTCGGTCATCTTTTCACCGTGAATGTTGATGCTCAATACGGCAGAAAAAAATCTACCGAGAAGGCGGTATTTTCCATTAAAGGTATCAAGGTGAAGCGTTTAAGAGAATCTTCCGAGAGCGGCAGTTTGTCGGCGGTGAAGGCACCTAAGTATGGTGTTCACTGGTATCGTATAACCTCTATTTACTCTTCAAGACCCCAGTGGGCTGACGGCGTCGTTTTTAGATATTACGTTCTGCTTAAAGAGAAGAGAAGCGGTAAGAAGTACACAATGTTGAAAAGTGATGTCGAATACGACAGTGTGCCTCGTGCTAATAACCATTACTCGTTTGTGTTTATTCATCCGAGAACGGTTGATCGTTACGGTAAGCCGAATAAAGTTATGTGCGAGATTTGGCACAAAGGTGTGCGTGTGGCGCGTGGATTTTGGCCCAAAAACTCAAATGATGAGTGGTGGGTTCGATATAGACCTTTAGAAGGAAACTTGAAGGCAAAATTCTTCACTCCATTCGCATTAGATAGAGACCTGAAAGAAGAAAATATAAATATCAAATCGTTGTTTAGTAATTAAGGAACAGTATGAACGCAACTTTTGCCGGATTAGATATTGGTTTTGATTCTCTGAAATACGTAGAGATGAAAAGAGGAAAATCAGGACTGATTTTGACTAAATATCTCACAAAAATGTGCGAGCTGAGCGATTCAAAATCTAATATCGAGGAAAAGGTATCAGGTGCGATAGAGTCGTTTTTTAGAGAAAATAATCTTAAACCTATGTCAATAGTCATTTCGGTGTCCGGTCAATCGGTATTTACAAGGTTTATAAAATTGCCGACACTCGATAAAACTAAAATAGATCAGATCGTAAGGTATGAAGCACAACAACAGGTTCCATTTCCGATAGATGAGGTTATTTGGGATTATCAGTTGATCGGTGATTGGGAGGTAATGAATGAACTCGATGAAGCCAATGTCGCATTGGTCGCAAGTAAAAAAGAGTTGGTGGAGAACTTATTAGTCTGTTTTGAACAGTTGAACATAGCTGTGGAATACGTAGATATAGCTCCGTTTTCATTGTGCAACTGTGTCAAATTTAACGATTCTAATCACGGACAGTGCGCTCTTGTTCTGGATATAGGAGCAAAATCGACCAATATGCTTGTTCTTGAAAATGGACATATATGGACACGGAGTATACC
>CAZFUR010000335.1:2322-2726 GCA_964522245.1 uncultured bacterium
GCTAAAGAATTCAAAATAAGCTTTCAAGAAGCCGAAAAAATGAAGCTGGATTCCTCGGTCGTTTTGTGCGGTAAAGGTCCTATGGTCGGAGAAGCTCCCGAAAGATTGCGTATATCTAGAGCTATATCAAATACGCTGTCTCGCTTGATGGTTGAGGTATCAAGGTCGATCGGTTTCTATAGATCTCATTCAGGTGGGGGTGGGGTGAGTAGCATACTCTTGTGCGGAGGATCGTCTAAAATTGAAAATATAACACAATTTTTTGAATCTAAATTCAACATAACCGTTTCTAAACTGGATATTCTCAGAAATCTTGATGTTGAGGTAGATGACAAAACCCTTGTCGAAAAAGACAAGGATATTATCGGTGGAGCCATAGGGCTTGCTTTAAGACAAGCTACTCA
>CAZFUR010000336.1:0-2719 GCA_964522245.1 uncultured bacterium
ATTGGCTAAAAATGATGTTTCGGAGAATTTTATAGATAAAATAATTGAGTCGCCAATCCATCTGCCATATATAGCAGAAAAATATCTTAAGGAGTATTCAGACAAAGAAATATGCGTAGCATTGTCTCGATACTTTTTAAAAGAAGAATGGAATTCCTTCAAAGAAGGAGGGTATATAGGTGTTATGATAGTGTTTTTTCAGAACCTAAGGCAGGTAAAACGTTTTATTAATGGTTTTGAAACGGGTTTGTCCATGACTAAAAACTTAAATGTTAAGTATTATATTTTACTAGAAACGATAAGGTTTTTCCACCCCGAGTTATATGAAGATATTTATATGAATAGTTCCATTTATATAAAGGAGGAAATGAGGATATTGTATGAACGTGTCCAGAAAGTATGCAATAATAAGAAGCATATTGAGGACGTAAAAAACATAATGACACACTTGTTTTATGACCAAGATAAAAAGTCAGAATTGTCGATGTATTTTACCTATCATAACATATCTCTTGGCTTAGAAGATGATGAGTCTGTAAAAGTGTTTCTTGAAAATTTGTCAGAAGAGAAGAATGTAGTCGCTAGAATAGAGGAAATAAAAGACCCTCTTTATTTTCTTGATAGGCTTATTTATTTTCTAAAACAGAAGGATATACGAATAAGTGAAGATGATATTATTAAACTTTTTGAAGCAGTTTTTAAGACGTTTTATGGTTCTTATGTCAAAAAAAAGCGACGGAGACAAAATTTAGAATTGTTGAATGTATTGTTTCAGAAAGTTTGTAAAGGAGGAAATATAAACAAAAAATTCGCAGAAATGTTCAGGAATCAAAAAGAGACAATTACTAAAATATCATTTTTTGTCTCGGCAAAAAAACAAGGGAATAAGGATTATTTTTGTTTATTAGAGAAACTTTTTGTAGAGGATTTGCAAAAGAAAGAAACGGAATATGACGATCTTATTAACGCATTACAGGAGGGCATTGATGTATTAAGGAAACGTATTGCTTCATTGAGGAAAGATGAACCAAACAAATCAGTGCAATCGTTTAAAGACAGAGATATTGACTGCGAAGAATTTTACTTTGATATTTTTATTTGGTTTTTTGATAACAATATTGACATTGATATACGAATGAAAGAATTTTTTACGGTAGACCCTGTTTTCTTGTATAGATTCGGAAAGCATTTTATCCGTTTAGAACGTTATAAGAAGAAATTTTATCGTTCTTATAAAGAAGCTTATCAAGAATATGAAAAATCTGGTGTGTTAGATAAAAACGATGAAGACAAAGACTCTTTTAGAACGCTAAATGATTCCCTTTGGTTCAAAAGCCTTTAGGAAGAAAAGCCTTATTTCCAAGTCCTCTGTCTAATCTTACCGATCGTAGGTGGTATGGCATACCTCCTTTGCTATAGAAACGCCTCTTTTCTGGTTCAAAGTGATACGGTCTATATAATTTCTACTAAAGATTTTTTCTCACAATTAAAAAAAATAATCCCGAAAGTTTTTGGAATAAAAAGGTTTTGATATATAATGTCGAGACTCAAAATGCTATAATAAGGTTTTTAACGATAAAAAGGGAATATTATGCCAAACCAAAAAAGAAGAAAAGATGTCCGTAACCTTGCTATAATTGCTCACGTTGATCACGGTAAGACAACCTTAGTTGATGCTTTGCTAAAATACACAGGTGCGTACAAATTCAAAGATGGTGAAGTCGCTATCATGGATTCAAATCCTCTTGAGAGAGAAAGAGGAATCACTATTTTGTCAAAAAATGCGTCATTAGAGTATAAGGGAGTACAGTGCAACATAGTCGATACACCCGGTCACGCCGATTTCGGAAGCGAAGTGGAACGTATTTTAAAAATGGTTGACGGTGTTCTTCTGTTGGTCGATGCCGTGGAAGGTCCTATGCCACAGACAAAATTCGTGCTGAAAAAATCTCTAGAGTTACATCTAAAACCTATTCTTGTGATAAACAAGATCGATCGCCCAAACTCCAGAGCCGATGAAGTAGCCGATATGACATTCGACCTTTTTTGTGAATTAAATGCCTCCGACGAACAGCTTGATTTTCCGATTGTCTATGCTTCAGGCAAAGATGGTTTTTCCACACTTGATCTTGATGAGCCGTGCGAGTCTATGAAACCGTTATTGGAGACTATTTTGCACAGGGTTTTGCCTCCTGTTGCCGATCCTAAGCTACCGTTTCAGATGTTGGTGACTATGTTGGGTAACGATTCTTATGTCGGTCGTATTGCGATCGGTCGTGTTTTCCATGGTTCTGTTAAGGTTGGCGATTCTGTAGCGCTTGTAAAAAGAAACGGCGAGATTACTCGATCGAAAGTAACCAAAATAATGAAAAATCGAGGTTTGACAAAGGTTGAGGCACAGCAGGCTATTGCGGGTGATATTATCTCTATTGCGGGGATTGACGATGTGGAGGTCGGTGAGACTTTAGCGGATACGAATGATCCTAAAGGGTTACCCACGATTAAGATTGATGAGCCTACTATTTCGATGAATTTTTCTCATAATACCAGTCCTCTGGCGGGTAAAGACGGCGGACGATTTTTGACTTCGCGTCATATACGAGAGAGGCTTCATCATGAAGCTATGATAAATGTCGGAATCAAGGTTGAGGAGGCCGATGGGGGAGAAAGGTTTAAGGTTTCGGGTAGGGGAGAGTTGCATCTGGCTATTTTGATTGAG
>CAZFUR010000337.1:0-2687 GCA_964522245.1 uncultured bacterium
GCACCGACATAAAACCCACTCCCTCTACTTAGTAATTCCCCTATTGGTATTCTCAATGAAGGCAATTATCTCTTTGACCTGATCGGATTCGCCCAATTCGGTCTTCAGCTTCTCAATCCCTTGCGAAGTGTTCAAACCTGAACGATAGATAATCCTGTGTGCTTCTTTAATATCCTGAATATCTTTTCTATCATACTTTTTTCTTTTAAGACCGATCAGATTAATACCCCTGACTTCAGCAGGATGACCGTCAGCCATCATATACGGAGGAATATCCTGTACAATTTTAGAACACCCGCCGATAATTGCCATTTTACCTATTCTGCAAAACTGATGTATCGCCACGACACCACCCACGATAGCACCGTCTTCGATAGTAATATGCCCCGCAAGAGTACCAAGATTAGCTATAATTATCCTGCTACCCAAAATACAATCGTGCGCTATATGCGCCCCAACCATAAAAAGGTTGTCATCCCCCACTCTTGTGATTCCGCCGCCGCCTTCGGTACCGATATTCATCGTGACGGATTCTCTAATTGTATTTCTATCCCCGATCTTCAGGTAAGCTTCTTCACCGTGGTATTTTAAGTCTTGATTGATTGAACCGATCGACGCAAACTGAAAGATCTTGTTTTCTTCACCTATTTCAGTCCAACCATCCACCACAACATGAGGACCGATAACGGTATTTTTTCCTATTTTAACGTTCTCCCCCACAATAGAGTACGGACCGATCTCTACATCTTTATCAATCTGTGCCTTGGGATGAACGATAGCGGTAGGGTGTATTTTCATATAAAAAGTTCCTTCCGAAAACAGATGTTACGTTTCTATCAATTCTCGATATCAACAAGAGAAAATTTCAGTATCGCTTCGCAGACAACCTTACCGTCAACTTTTGCCAACCCGCCAACTTTCCCAAACCGTGATTTCCATTTTATAATATCGATTTCCAAACGTAACTGATCACCGGGCACGACAGGTTTACGAAACTTAACACCGTCTATCCCCATAAACAAAGCTAACTTGCCTTGATTCTCCGGCTCCCTCAGCATCATAACACCCGCCACTTGGGCAAGCGCTTCGACAATCAAAACACCCGGCATGACAGGACGAGACGGGAAATGTCCCAAAAAAAACTCTTCATTTATAGTAACATTCTTTATACCGACAATTCTCTTTGCTTTTTCAAGCTCAACAATTCTATCTACCAACAAAAACGGGTACCGATGTGGCAAAATACCCCTGATCTGCTCGATATCTAAAACACAAACATCGCCTTCATTTTTCTCTTGAACCTGTCCCATTACTTATTCTCCTTTACGGACATTGGATATTTTAAGATGATAACCCACACTTAGACTGAGTTTTCTGGTACTCAGCAAGTAAATGCTGTGTCAATTTTATGTTAGCCGCATGACCCGACTTTATTGCCACAATATGACACCTGATAGGCATACCGAGAAGATACGTATCCCCAATCAGATCAAGTATTTTGTGTCTGACAAACTCATCAGGATAACGCAACTCTTCTTTAGCGAAAATAGCGTTGTCACCAATAACCACTGCGTTATCTAAACTACCGCCCTTGATCAATCCTTGATTCATCAGTGCCTCAACTTCTCTGTAAAAACAAAAAGTCCTCGCCGACGCAATCTCCTCCACAAACGACTGCCGATTGATATCCAAACTCAAATACTGAGCCTTCAGATTAGGGTGTTTAAAAGAAACAGTATACGATATCTTGAAACCGTCGTAAGGCAGAACAACCAAAATAGTATCGTTCTCCCTGACATGTATAATCTCAGACGGACTGAACACCTCGACAACATCGTCCTGCTCAACAACGCCTGCCTTTTTTATCATGTCAACGTACACAAGAGAACTTCCGTCACCGACGGGCGGTTCTTTATCATCAATCTCGACTATCAGATTAGTTATCCCAAACCCCGATAAAGTAGCCAATACATGCTCTACAGTATGAACATTAACTTCACTATTGCCGATGGTCGTCCCCCTGACAAAACCGATAACATTCCTGATATCAGCTTTTATCTCCGGGCGTCCCGGCAAATCCACTCTGACAAACTTAATCCCCGTATTCGGCTCCGCAGGGATAAACCTCAACCCCGTTCTGCTACCCGTATGCACCCCTATACCGAAAAACGAAGCCTCTTTAGCAATAGTTTTTTGTTTAAGCATCTAATAATCCTTTAAGACTGTTTATTCTAAACCTTTTGGCATTTCTTCTTCTATATTTTCCATGGCACCGGAATCTTCTGTTTTTTTCTCTTCGGTGACCGCCGGCTCTTCTTCCGATTCGATGTGCCCTTTGTTCATCTCTGATATAACTTTTTCCGTTAGATCAAATTTTTCCGTGGCAAACAAGATCAACGGCTGATCGATCATAGCGGTACCGATCTTATCTCTGAAGATGTATGTGTATTTTTCCGCTTTGCCGATTTTGTCTATCTGATCGTATATCTCCTGATATATCTGGTTCATCATATTGATTTTTTTTCTTTGCAAATCCTGCGAGACGGTTTCTCTCATATTCTTAGCTTCAGCCATTTTCAGTCTGAGGAGCTTTGCTTTCGACTCCCTGCTATCTTCCGACAACAGTTCCATTTCCTGTTTAATTCTGTTTATCTCTTCTACTTTTTCCTGAAAAAGGGCTTCTTCGT
>CAZFUR010000338.1:0-2685 GCA_964522245.1 uncultured bacterium
CTACCTCTCCTATTGAAATAAAGTTTCAAAGGCACCATAGTCAATCCTTTTTGATTAACCTTGTTGGCGAACTTGATGATTTCCGGTTTGTGTAACAACAATTTTCTTGTACGCACAGTATCATGATTAAATCTGTTACCGTGATCGTAATGGCTTATATGCAGATTGTTTAGAAAAATTTCGCCTTTTTCAATGGTAGCAAAACTATCGTTCAGATTACCTTTGCCGACACGCAACGACTTAACCTCCGTCCCTTTAAGGGCGATGCCAGCCTCCAAAGTCTCCAACACATGATAATCCCGCCTCGCTTTACGATTGACAATACTCGATACGGTATTCTTGTTTCTATCCATGATAATCTCTTAACTATTTTATTGACATAAACCAGAAACAGAATATATCATACGGGGAGAAAATAGTCCATCACATTTGCCGAAGTGGCGGAATTGGCAGACGCGCTAGGTTCAGGGTCTAGTGGGCTTAAGCCTGTGCGGGTTCAAATCCCGCCTTCGGCATCTTTTTTTTCCACAAGAATTTTTGTTTCAAACTGTTAACCACAATTTTGTTATCGTTTTTTATACGGGAGACCAGTTCTTTTACGTTCGCATATCCGTATCCTGACAGGTTATTGAACATGAACACGATATAATCCAAATCGTTTATTTCAGATACGATAGTCGACATTTTATCTGCCTCAAAACAGTCTGATTCATCATAAACAAAATATTTTTGCACAGGATAATTTTCAGACAAAATAGCCTTATGATTTTTCTTATGACACAAAACGAACAGTTGAGGATTCTGCAGATTAGACAAGATATCCGACATAGTATATCGAGTGATACTTTGATTAGCAGACCTGATAACCAGTATTTTTAGATTTTTTTCACCGGACCACTCAAAACGGTATTTAGAAAAACCATCGTCTTGTCTGGAATGTGGAAACCGCTCTAAAAAATCATCTGTCATCAAAAACCGATACATTTTTTCGTAACCGGCAACCATATGATTGATATCGAAATTTTCTTCAATAAGTTCTCTGCTTCTTTTTCCCATCCGTTCGCGTAAATTTTTGTCTTTCACGAGAACGGCAACTTTTTCTAAAAAGGCATCCCAATCATCGACCCCAACAACATATCCATTTTCGTTATTTTTGACAAGAAGACTCGTCTGCCCCGAATCCGTAGCAACGATGGGCAACCCGACAGCCATCTCTTCCATAACCGAGTTCGGAACCCCCTCGGATACCAATCCGATACCCGGAATGGAGTGTGATCCTGAACAAAGCACAGCAATATCAAAAAGGTTCAGGACTTGATCAGGGTCTTCCACAGAATCAAGGAAAAGGATTTTTTCTTTAATAGGTTCGGCTTTTTCGATAAGCATCTTTTTATAGTCAAGCATATGATCGCTACCCAATATAACCAACCTAGCATTCGGATAAAGATCTACAAGCCGATAAAAAATATCCATCAACTTATCCAAACATTTTTCTACAGATATTCTTCCGCAATACCCCACAACAACATTTTTTTGGGAAAACCCAAACTTTTTCTTCAAATCAGTATTATCAGAAGGCAGAAATTTTTTTGTATCTACACCATTGTATATCAGTTGAATATTTTTTTCGGGAAAACATTGTTTCGCTCTATCATAGACCGTCCGAGTAGAACAGATAACACAATCGACCAAACTTTTATCCGTCAGAAACGCCGTACAGAATCCGTCAGGACGCTCGACGATACGTTTTACACCTGCGAAAAAAGCCAGATAAGTCCCGTCTTCACAGTTACAGGTTTGAACAATATCTATCTTCTCCGATTGCAAAAACCGAACAACCTCTATTGAGTCTTTAGAACAGAAACATTCGCCACATTCTCTGAATCGGTTTTGAAAATCATCCGAAGACAAGCTTATGAAATAAAATTTGATACATTTGATATTTTCTGCAATAGAAAGAAAAGTACGTTCCACCCCACCAATCCCAAAGAAATAAGATATAAACGCTACACGAATATTTTTTTGCATTTTAGGTTTTCTTTTTATTTATCTTTCCAATTCCACCACTTAAGCAACTCTTCGTCACGCTGTTCAGTACAAACATAGTAAACAGCACACCTAAAAACGTACAATAAACATCTATCAATATGTCTATTTTCTATCTTGCAAAAAGAGTCATACAAAGTTTCAGGTTTTTTGTCGGATAAATCTGAGATTGATCTAATACCTAACTGCCATAACTTATCGGCAATCTTCATGCCTACTCCGGGAATGGTTTTCAGCTCTTCAATGACGACTTTTTTGTCTGAAGAATGGTTCAAAATCTCCATTTCAGAGACCTGATTCTTTTTTTAGCATACTCAATCCACGATACCTGAGAACCGGCAGAATTATTGAGGAAATTCCTATATTCTCTAACAGCCTGTTTTTTTCTTCCCATTTTATCATAAACCATAGCCCTATAATAGGTCGATTGTGGATCATTAGGAACAAGAGTCAAAGCCCTATTCAGATCATTTAAAGCAGCAGTATAACGTCCTTGATTATAATATATAACACCCCTATTATGATACGGATACGAAAAATTAGCATCACACCTTATAGCATTACTGTAATCGGCTAATGCCATATCGTATTGATTCAATCTAAAATAGGCGACTCCTCGATTATTGTATGCCCTCGCAA
>CAZFUR010000339.1:0-2677 GCA_964522245.1 uncultured bacterium
CACCGCCTTTTGTGTTATCTGATCGACCTGTTATCTCAAGTCCGTATTCAAAAAAACCGTCGCCGTTAAGATCCATTGCCAAGTCTCCGGGGTAAAAGAAAGAAGAGTTGTTCGGTGGACCGCCGGGACTACTTACTCCGCCGCTGCCCGTCGGAGGCATACCGAGTATCATGGCAACGTATAGATTCTCCTTGTCGGTTGTTGCGTAAAATCCTTCAAAATCAAAAGGTTGACCACCGTATACCGGACCGACGTATCCGCCTCGTTCATAGTCGACAAAGTCTTCTACCCAGCTGTGGATTCCTTCGTCGGCTTCAAAATCCGATCCCGGTACAAGACCCCAGTCGCTTAGGTCTCCGTCTACGTTTATTGAAAAAATTGATGAGCTGTTCAGAATAATAAATAGAAAAGCGATATAAGCGGTTGATTTCATCGTTTGTGACCTCCAATAACATCTGTTAAGCCTGGCATATAAAAGTTAACAAGACAAATATTCGTAACACGCTTTACGATATATCGGTAAAAAAAGTATTTACTTAATCTATCAATATGATTATGTTTAAACCTTCTGTTTTTTTAGATATTGTTTTATTTTTAGGAGGAAGACAGTGCGTGATTCCATATTATTTCTTATTTCCATAGCGGGCGGGGGAGCGCTTGGGGCATTGTTGCGATATTCGATATCGGGTTTGGACTACAGGATAATCGGACCGATTTTACCGTGGGGTACTTTGGTTGTGAATATGATCGGTTCTTTTTTTATGGGTGGTGTCTGGAACTTATCTAATCAGTTTGCTATACCGGAACCTATAAGATTGTTTATCACGGTGGGTATGTTGGGGGCGTTTACCACGTTTTCTACCTATGCTCTAGAGACGGTGAATCTTTTTCGTGACGGGGACATTATATTTGGGTTTTACAATATTTTGCTAAGTAATCTGGTTGGGATAATAGCCTTATTTTCAGGAATATTCGTATGTAGGTTTATTGTCTACCTCATCAGATGGGTATAGTGATTATACGGTTTTTTAGGTTGGTATTTTAGATCCGGACTGCTCTATTTAATCAAAAATCTGTTGGCTGTATCTATTCTTTTTGCTTGTCAATTTCACAGACATTTTATATATTGTAGGTTCTCAATGTTTGATGAGAGACGGTGTTTGATATATTGATCGGGGCGTGGCGCAGTCTGGGAGCGTACTTGAATGGGGTTCAAGGGGTCGGAGGTTCGAATCCTCTCGCCCCGACCATTTTTAGAGATAAATTTTAAAGAAGTGAGTCGGTATGAAACGTGTCAATGTTGGTCTTATAGGGTTTGGTACTGTGGGTACGGGTGTCGTGAAGACTTTGCAGCAAAATAGTGGTTTGTTGCGAAAGAGAGTCGGAGCGGAAATAAATCTTAAATGGGTATGTGACTTGGATTTGGATACGGATAGAGGTGTTGATTTACCCGACGGTATTCTAACCGATGATTTAGATAAAGTTCTGGCTGACCCTGAAGTAGATATCATCATAGAACTGATAGGTGGTTGCGGTATTGCGAAAAAGATCATTTTGGATGCGCTATCATCGGGTAAATCTGTTGTTACGGCGAATAAAGCTCTTTTGGCGGAGTGTGGTGAAGAACTCTTTAAGGCTGAGGAGTCAAGCCGAGGCGTGATCGGTTATGAAGCCAGTGTTGCGGGCGGGATACCTATCATAAAAGCTCTTCGTGAGGGGTTATCCGCTAACAACGTTATGGAAATTTACGGTATCATAAACGGAACCGCCAACTATATACTCACAAAGATGAGCAGTGAAAAACAATCTTTTGCAGAGGCTCTGAAAGAAGCGCAAAGGCTTGGGTATGCGGAGGCTGATCCTACTTTTGATGTCGACGGTATAGATACCGCTCATAAATTGTTGCTTTTAGGATCCCTATCGTCGCATACGATATTTAAGATGGATGATATTTTCGTTGAGGGGATAAGAGAAGTTACACAGAAAGATATAGAATATGCGGGTGGTTTTGGATATGTCATAAAACTTTTGGCAATATACAAGAATGATGGGGATTCGGTACAGCTTCGTGTTCACCCGACACTTATTCCGAAACATAGGTTATTGTCATCGGTCAAAGATTCGTTCAATGCCGTATTTATTAATGCGGATATTGTGGGCAGTACATTATATTCCGGCAGGGGGGCAGGTGAGTTGCCTACCGCAAGCGCGGTTGTTGCGGATGTGGTGGATATCGCCAAGTCCATGGTCGACGGGAATGTTAATAAAAGAAATGATTTTTATGTAGATAGAGCTAAGGTTAAAGTAAAAGATATATCCGATATATCCGCCCGGTACTATTTTAGGTTTCAGGTGATAGACCAACCGAATGTGTTGGCTAAAATATCGGGAGTTTTGGGAGAGAAAGGTATTAGTATATCCGATGTTTTTCAAAAAGAGCGTTCTGTCGGTGATAATGTGCCGTTGATTATGATTACTCACAATTCAACGCAGAGGGCTGTTATGGAGGCGTTAGACGAAATCGATCGTATGGACTTTGTAAAAGAAAAAACTTTTGTTCTGCGTATGGAAGAATAGTTTTTAAGGAGTATGCTTTGAAATATATTGTATGTGTCGGTGACGGTATGGCGGACTATCCTGTGGATGTACTGGAAAACGTTACTCCTTTGCAGTTTGC
>CAZFUR010000340.1:0-2676 GCA_964522245.1 uncultured bacterium
TCCCATCCGATCTTATACAGGTATCCGTGAACCCGAAAAAAAATAAGGACTAGTTAGATGCGTTTTTTTTCTGTAATAACTTTTTGCGCACTGATTCTTCTCACAGGTTGTGCAAGAGAACTTGAGCTAAAAAGGTCATCCAATATACCAAAAACGTATCCTTTGCGAGTCGCCGTGTTACCTTTTGTAAGCACAAATACAGCCGAAAACGAGGGGGCTGTGGTCATAAGGCGTGAATTCACCGCTAATCTTAAAGACTCGTCTCTGGATGTAATGGAACTGTCTGTGGTGGATGCGATACTTGCAAAAAACAACCTGAAAAAACCTGAAACGATAATGAAAATGGCTGAATCCGACCCGACCAAACTCGGAGAGATATTGGGAGCGGGCGCAATAATAATCGGTACGGTGACAAAATGGAGAAAAAGATATGTACTGGTACAATCAAATATTGAGGCGGAAGCTACAATACGGATGATCGAAACGTTCCACGGCGAGACTCTGATCGAAGTTAGCAAAGGCGAAATCAAAAGTGCAGGGCTATCCCGCATACCGACAGGATACGTCGCCGCCGCGATCGCCCCTATTTTGGGGTTGCAGAAGGTATATCTATACAAACTCTCGCACGACCTGTCAAGAAACCTTGCCGCACCGTTCATCTATACATTTCAAAATCATCGAAAAAAACCATCCATACTGACCGCATCCGCAACGTTGGATAAAAAAAATGACACATTGTACGCCGTTTTGATCGGGGATAAAGGCAAAAACGCGAAATTATCCGTATCGAATAGAAAATTTCCCATGACAGAAACCACCGACGGTTGCTATATTGCTCAATACGAGAATCTGTCTAAAAAGGTATCGAGAATAAATTTTATCTTGGCAGACAACAATAAAGAATCGAGTTTATCTATTCAAATAAAGTAAATCTAGGAGGTTACGATGCAAAAGTTTTTCAAGAACACCGCTTTAATGGCAATACTGCTTCTCTCTGCAGTATCATTAACCCTGACAGGTTGCGCGAAAAATAGAAACATATCTGATGCAGATCAAGCTTTTATGGCATCAGATGAGTTCACCTTTGGAGACCTGCCTGTACCGCAAGGATTCAAGTTTATGCGTCAACAATCGTACGCATTTAAAGACGGCGACTCAAGAATCGCTCTGTTAAGATACAAAAGCAGAAAAAAATTTGATATCGCTACCACGTTCTATCAAAACATGATGCAAAATTATCAGTGGGAAGAAGTGAAAATCATTGATTACGAAAAGAATATTCAGCAATTCGCAAAAGGGTCGGAAATATGTATCGTAACTATTGAAAATATAAACGAACCGTTTTTTGGTATTATCCCTTTTATAAAAACACAGATCACCTTACAACTTGTCCCCGTTCCTGAAATGACGGAGAACACGGATATAACCGAAAAACAAGATTCGGCATCGATGGAAAGTTACACTACACAAGAAGAAGCGGTCTCTTACGCTCCGTCTTCTAACAAAATCGTTCCGATGTCGATTTTAAAATAGTTCCGTCAGGGTTAAATACCGACGGTTTAATAATTTGTTGACTATTGTATTCAATTTGGTTATCATACCGGTTTTGACGATCAAATTGTTAAATTTTAAGACTGCTTATGAAGTTTACTCTTATAGATAAAATTACAGGTTGCGACTGCGCAAACAAGATTAGCGTGGTGAAGAATCTGTCTCTGGGGGAGGAGTATTTAGCCGATCATTTTCCTAAATACCCTGTTATGCCCGGAGTGTTAATGATAGAGGCTATGACTCAAGCGGGAAGTTGGCTCGTTAGAATTTTGAAGGGGTTTTCTTTCTCCATGATCGTCTTGCAGGAAGCTCGCAACGTGAAATACGGTCAGTTTATTGTACCCGGCGACCAACTTGTGTTAGATGTCAATCTGAAAAAAATGGAAGATAATATAGCGACTTTCAAAGGTAAAGGGAAAGTTGGAGAGAAGACGGCTGTGTCTGCTCAATTCGATTTGAGGTTTTTTAATTTGGCAGACAAAGACAAAACCCTTGCCCGCAACGATGAATCGTTAATCGATAATGCTCGTCAGGCGTTTGCCGATCTTGGCGGGTTAAAGTTTTTAGATGAAGGAATGAGACGTGATTTTTTTAGATAAAGTTGTTGTTGTAACCGGTGCGTCAAGAGGAATAGGCAAAACGGTAGCTTTGAAGTTTGCCGAACAAGGCGCGAAAATTGTCGTTAATTACTGTAATGACGTAAAATCCGCCGATGAGGTTGTGGAAACAATAAAAAATCAAAACGGCGAAGCGATCGCTGTTCAGGCGGATATTTCTAATCGAGAAGAGTGCGAGAAACTTGCACAAACCGTCATAGACAAGTGGGATACCGTTCATATACTGGTAAACAACGCCGGCATCACTCGCGATGGATTGTTGATGAGTCTTGACAACGATAATTGGGATAAGGTTATCAGGACAAATCTGGAAGGGACTGTTTTTCTGACAAAAGCTGTTTTGCCTTATATGATGATGCAAAAGTTTGGCAGGATAATCAATATCTCGTCCGTCTCCGCCGACAACGGCAGAAAAGGACAGTTGAGTTATTCAGCTTCAAAAGGTGCCGTGAATTCACTGACAAAAGTATTAGCCTTGGAGGTGGCGTCCAAAGGAATAACGGTAAAC
>CAZFUR010000341.1:0-2672 GCA_964522245.1 uncultured bacterium
GAATCGGTTTGCCAGTCTGATACGTCCATTTCTTGGTCGTTTGATCAGATCATCTTTAAGAAGGTTTTTGATGTATTCCAAAATGTTTGGCGGTGTTGACGGGTGTAGGCGGTGGCTACCGAAATCGAAGTAGATATCTTCAGCCTTGAAAGAGGCGCATAGCCCGCCTGTGTAAGATTCTTTTTCAAAGATGGTGACCTGAAATCGGTGATTTTCCCTTCGCAAGAGATTTACTCCCAAATATAGTCCCGTCGGACCCGCACCCAAAATGGCGATCTTTTTTTTCTCCATATCAAACCTTTATTTTGCGGATGTATCTTTAATGGAATAGGATCGGTTTTGAGCGGTTCGTTGGGCTATTTTTCGTATGAGCCCGTCAGCTACCATGCCGATCAAAAGTATCTGTAATCCCGCAAGCCACAGAATCAGTACGCTTGAAGATATGACTTTATGAGTAAACAAGTATTCAAAACTGCCTTTCGCAAGGTGCAATGAGTGTATGAGGTCTATTGTAAACTTGATTGTTCCGGCGAGTATGCTGAATAGCGCAGGGGGGACAAATATTTTAAGCGGAGAAAATAGCATGGAAAGGCGCAGGACAATGGTTAAAAACTCAAAAAAATTCCATGGAACAATTTTAGATTTACCTTGTCGTTTATGGTAATCAATGGGTATGAAATCAACCTTGTAGTTATCGGATAAAAGTGCGACTGTAACGGTTGTGGTGAACGAGAACCTGTCGGATAAAATATTTAAATACTGTTGTACGATCGGTTTATGGAATGCTCTTAATCCTGAGTTGAGGTCAGGTATTCTCTCGCCTGTGATATATTCGGCAAGTTTTCTAAGTAACCATTTCCAAGGTCTTCTGGTTAAAGGTATGTTTACATTTTGTCCGGTTCTTGCGCCTACAACCATATCCGAGCTACTCAGTTTATCCAGTATTTTCGGAATGTTCTGTGGCGGGTACGTTCCATCGGCATCAATTATCACAATGGCATCGTTTTTAGATTCTCCGATACCTGTTTTTAACGCTGCTCCGTATCCAAAATTTTTACCATGCCTTATCACTCTAACAGCATTTTTTTTTGCGTTTTCAAAGGTTTTATCGCATGATCCGTCATCGACAACAATTATCTCATAACCTATCTGTGCGCAATCCAAAGTTTTTTTTATTTCTTTGATCACTCCCTCAATTGAGGATTGCTCGTTGTAGGCGGGTATTATAATAGTTGTGTTTTTAATAGTCACGTAAACCTCGCTGTATTTTTTTTGTCCTTGAAATATATTAACATTGTTTGTCGCAGAATTAGAAATGAAATGTTGAAAATATTTTTTGTTTCATATAACATACCCTTACACTTTTAAACTGATCTTTATTTTAAGGAGAAATAGTTATGAGCAGTTTGGTTCAGATTACACCCGATAATTTTGAGGATGAGGTTTTAAAATCTACGGTTCCTGTCTTGGCGGATTTTTCCGCCTCATGGTGCGGTCCATGTAAACAACTGCACCCCATTTTAGAGGAAGTTGCCGATGAGATTGGCGTTAAGGTAAAATTTGTGTATGTGGATATAGATGAGAATCAAGATATAGCATCGGATTTTAGTATATTGAGTGTTCCGTCGCTGGTTTTTTTCAGTAACGGTGAAGAGGTTGATCGAAACGTCGGATTGATTGCTAAAGCCGATCTCATTAGTTTTATCAATGAAAAAATTTAAGGACATTTTTTAATATGTATAAAATTATTACGACATTTATGTTGGTTGTGTTTTCTTGTTATGCCGGTGTATGTGCGGAAAAAGAGAACGACTCAGATTTGAACTTAAGAAAAATAGAATCCCTCAAAAAGGCTGTTGCTTCTTCGCCGAATTCTTTGGACGCTTTATACAATTTGTCTATCGCTTATATTGATGCGGGACAGATGGAAAATGCGTTTGTTGAGATTCTAAAAATTGTGGATAAGATAAATGTTCCCACTCAATCCGCCGTCTATCCGACAGATTTTTCCGAAGACGATCTAGAGATATATAACGATGCGTTGCTGAAAATGAAGATTAGAATGGAGCCTGAGGCGATCGAAAAACTGAAATCTCTTTTGGAAAAATATCCCAATTCGCCGGAGATAATCTTCAATCTGTCAATTCTTCATGGCAATATAGGTGATTACAAATCTTTTCTAGAGTATTTTTATAAAGGATTGAAATTAGCGCCAAAGATCAAAGAGGCATATCGGATAATAGGCGGAATGGAAATGATCTTGGGGGATACGGCATCGGCGGAGACTATGTTTGCGCGGTGTATCGAGATAGATAAAGATTACGCTCCGGCTTACGTTTGGCTTGGTAAACTGCGCCTTACGGAGAAGAATTTTGAGGAGGGTATCTATATACTGAAAAAAGCTGTGAAAATTGATCCGAAAGATTATTCCGCATTGTCTACTTTGGGGCATATATATATGATGCTCAAGGATTTTGATAAGGCGGAGGATTGTTTGAAAAAAGCGGTGGATTTGAATAAAAGTTATTGGGAAGCATACCAGAATTTGGGTTTTCTTTATTTTTATGCGGATAAGATGGATGAAAGTATAAAAATGTTTAAACAGGTGATAGTTATATCGCCTAATGAGATTGAACCGTTGCTGAATCTTGCCAAAATATACAGAATGAAAG
>CAZFUR010000342.1:0-2666 GCA_964522245.1 uncultured bacterium
GATTGGCTTGTTGTCATGGGTGGTCCGATGGGTGTGTATGATGACAGAAAATATCGGTGGTTGTTGGAAGAGAAGAAGTATATCGAGAAAGCTATATCTTGCGATAAAGTTGTTGTGGGGATCTGTTTGGGTGCTCAGTTGATTGCCGATGTGCTTGGTGCGAAAATCAGAAAAAACGATGAAAAAGAGATAGGCTGGTATCCGGTGAACATTGAAAATAGGTCTGTTTTTGAAGGTTTTGAGAGAAAAATTTATTCTTTTCATTGGCATGGTGATACGTTTGATCTTCCTGAAGGAGCACGGCGTATAGCCTCAAGCGAAGGGTGTTTGAATCAGGCTTTTTCCTATAATAGAGACAAAGTTGTGGGGTTGCAGTTTCATATGGAAATAAAAAAAGAGGGGATTTTGAGTTTACTGGATAACTGTGCCGATGAAATAGTTTCGGGCAGGTATATTCAGACTACTGAAAAGATGTTGGATTGCGATCAATATCTATCTGAAAATAACAAAAATATGTCGAGAATGTTGTCTAAAATTTTGGAAACTAAAAAACATTAAATGTTACGCTAATTAAAAAGACTAAAGGTAATTGGGAGGCTTAAGTATGTTTTGTTATCAATGTCAGGAAACGTTACAAAATCGAGGTTGTACGAAAAGAGGTGTTTGCGGTAAAGAAGATCAAACGGCAAACCTTCAGGATTTGTTGGTATTTGTTTTAAAAGGTATCGCTGTTTGCTCGTCTAAAACGGGTAACGAGAAAAAAGAGGCAGGCGATTTTATCTCAAAAGCTCTTTTCGCTACCATAACAAACGCTAACTTTGATGACGACAGATTCGTCGAGTTAATAAAAGACGGATTGAAACTTCGTGACGAGATAAAAGGTTCATCTTCTATAGATTCTTCTGACGATTGTGTGAATTGGACGGGAAACAGTTTAGACGATTTTGTTAAGAAAGCAGGTTCAGTGGGTGTACTTGCTACTGAGAATGAAGATGTGCGTTCGTTGAGGGAGTTGTTGATCTACGGTCTTAAAGGAATGGCGGCGTATACTCATCATGCCGCAGTATTGGGTTATGAAGATCAGGCTATTTACGATTTTATTATTGATGCTATCGCGTCTACGACTGAGGATCTATCAGTTGATGAGATGGTGGGGTTGGTGTTGAAAGCGGGAGAAGTAGGGGTTACTGCGATGGCTCTTTTGGATAAGGCTAATACATTAACGTATGGTCATCCTGAAATGACAAAAGTGAATCTTGGGGTAAGAAATAATCCGGGGATACTTGTGTCGGGTCATGACCTTAAAGATCTTGAAGAACTTCTTAAACAGACAGAAGGAACGGGAGTAGATGTATATACTCACAGCGAGATGTTGCCTGCCCATTCTTATCCTGTATTTAAAAAGTACGATCATTTTGTCGGTAATTACGGTAGTTCATGGTGGAGTCAAAATAGGGAGTTTGGATCTTTTAACGGACCTATTCTTATGACTACCAACTGTATTACACCTGTTAAGGATTCTTACAGAGACAGAATTTTTACCACAGGGTGTTCGGGTTACCCGGGTGTGAAACATATCCCGGACAGAAGTGAAGGCGGAGTGAAAGATTTCTCCGGTATAATAGAGTTGGCAAAAAAATCCCCGGCTCCTGAAGAGATAGAAACAGGAGAAATACTTGGCGGGTTCGCTCATAATCAGGTTTTGGCTTTGGCTGATAAGGTGGTCGATGCCGTAAAGAGCGGTGCTGTGAAGAGGTTTGTTGTCATGGCAGGTTGCGACGGACGTCAGCCTAGCAGGGGGTATTTTACTAAAGTTGCCGAGGGATTGCCTCAGGATTCTATAATCTTGACGGCGGGTTGCGCTAAGTACCGTTACAATAAACTCAATCTTGGGGATATAGGAGGAATTCCACGTGTCTTAGATGCCGGGCAGTGTAACGATTGTTATTCGCTGGTGGTGGTTGCTTTAAAGCTGAAAGAGGTTTTTGGGTTGGACGATATCAATGAGTTGCCTATATCCTATGATATAGCTTGGTACGAACAAAAAGCGGTTATTGTGTTGTTGGCGCTTTTATCTTTGGGTGTCAAAGGGATACGTCTTGGACCCACTCTTCCTTCGTTCTTATCTCCGAATGTAGTGAAGGTGTTGGTTGACAGTTTTGACATTAAACCGATAGGTGATGTCAAAGAGGATATATCGGCTATGATGGCTGGAAAATAAATTTGTTTTTATATCCTGTTTTGACATTCTGCCGTTACGATCTGAATGTGAGGAAAATGGAGGTTTTGTTATGAAAAAAATCATTTCTGTTATGATAGTTTCGTTGTTTTTGTGCGGCGGTGTTATCGCTTGTCCGGGTACTGATTGTAAATGTCATTTGGCGAAGGCGGAAAGGTGCGAACAATGCGGTCTTATAAAAGGGAGCGAGGCTTGCTGTAAGACGCTTTGTTCTGACTGTGGTGAGATTAAAGGTGGAGAAAAATGTTGCAGGGCAGACGCTAAAAGGTGTGAGTCGTGCGGTAAAATAAAGGGTGCTCCGGGGTGTTGTTTGGACGCGAAAGATGTAATCAAAAATTAGTTCTAACACGGGTTGGTTGCCGGGTTTATTCCGGTTGCCGACCTGTTTTATAGATGAGGAATTTGAGTATGGGATCATTAAAAGGTA
>CAZFUR010000343.1:0-2664 GCA_964522245.1 uncultured bacterium
ATTGGTATGATTCCATATATCCGACTGTATGAGGGTTTTGTTGGTAGAAAATACTTTACCGGGACCATTTATAGCACTCAGATAAAGGTTTTTTGTAATTACCGTATCGGGATGATTGTTGTCTTTAATAAATAAAGTCAATTTCTCTTCATAAGATTGTTTTAGTACGATACTGATTCTGTTGAAATGAATCAGTTTGGCTATCTCATCTGATACAGCGCATACTACGTCACTTATATTTATGTCCGAACTGATGATATTCATGATCTCATTTATGACGGAAACCTGTTTTGCCTCGCTTCTTGTACGGATTATTTTTTTGCCACGTTCAACAAATTTGCGTTCTAGATCAGATTTGTGAGTGATTATTTTCTTCTCCAATCGACTTCGTTTTAGGAAGGCTTTTATTTTTGATATGAGTAGTAAATCGATAAAAGGATTTGTGATGTAATCGTCTATACCGGATTCAAAGGCGCGGAGTTTATAATCTAAAGAATCATTCTCGGATAACACAATAATAGGTATGTGAAGATAATTTTCGTTGTCTCTAATATATCGAATTAGGGTGGATGTTCGATTTGTGAAATCGCCACTAATGATCAGGTCTATCTCAACTTGTCCCAGTAGAGACGGTACATCGGTGGGGGTATCGACACAAATTGTTCGGAAAGAGTGCAGTTTTAATATCTCTTCCAGTTTGCTTCTGTTGTTTTCATTATCATCAACCAACAGTATGGTTTCTGCCATAATGAAAATCCTTTGGTTAGCATCTATCGTCTTATGACTGAGACGGGAAACTCTATCTTGTAGCCGGGTCTAATATTGTTTTTTGAAAACCATCCCCTATTTACCTCTAATGCGTAAAGAACCTTTTCCTTTGACATGTGAGGGCGTTCGTCATACGGTTTCATATCGAATATCTGAGAAATAACACCGCTCTTTTTTATATATGCCAAAGACAACGGTATTCTTGTATTCTTCATCCAGAAAGAAAGAATCTGTTCACGATCAAAAACAAACAACATACCTGAATTTTGATGCAGTTGTTTGCGGAACATAAGCCCCAATTCTCTTGTACTGTCATCATCTGCGATTTCTATATACAGATTTTTGCCGTCGAGGTTTAATATCGCATCACACTTTTGAGAATTGTCGTCCGCACAACCCAATAATATTATACAACACAATAGACTTATTACAAATAAATTTAATCGGTGCATATTACAAACCGTTTACTGAAATAGTTGTATTTTCCTGCGCCGCAAAACAGTTGATACTAACGGACAAGTCTTTAGTTTTTTTATTAATTTGTTTTTCATAAAATTCTATCATTTTGTCGGTATGCGAGGGGTCGTGGTGGAATAGACAAAGATTTTTGCTATTAGAGGCAACGGCTAAAGATAAAGAGTGGTCTATTGTACTGTGTCCCCAGCCTTTTTTATTTTGATATTCTTCGGTAGTGTATTGTGAATCATGTATCAACAGATCACAATTTTTACAGAATTCTATCAACCGATTATCACTATCTTTAAAATTATCTATAGGTTCGTTATCGGTTGCGAAAACAACGATTTTGTTGTTTGATTTGATTCTGTAGGCAAAAGTATCGGTTGTATGATTTAATTTAAACGAATCGACCACCAAATCTTCGCCTAGATACACTCTGTTGTCGCCTATCTTACGAAAAGATATGTCTGCTTGTATACCTGAAAAGGTTATCGGGAAAAAATCAGGTTGCATTTGATTATTAAGGACTTTTTGGACTGTTTCATAAATAGATTCATCAGAATAAATATTAAATTTGTTCTCTTTTATAAATAAAGGGGTGAAAAAAGGAAATCCTTGTATATGGTCCCAGTGAATATGTGTTATAAAAATGTCGGCGGATAGATTGTTGCCGAACTCTTCCGCCAGCCGGTCGCCCAATGCTTTTATTCCTGTTCCCGCATCAATGATAATAATACGATTATTGACTCTTATTTCAACACATGTGGTGTTGCCGCCATACTTGATAGTGTTCTGTCCGGGAGTTGCGATTGAACCTCTTGTCCCCCAAAACTTTACGATAAACTGACCCATGTTTATATCAGTTCCTCTTTTTTTGATCGGAGATAGGTTGTTTTAAGATCTGTTTTTTTCATCTTTTCATCGGTTGTGAAATATATTTTTTTTCTAAATTCACGTTCAATTTCTTTTTGAAAATTGGTGTTATTTTCCAAAAGTTTATTATATACATCGGGATGTAAGGTGAACTTTATTTTTTTCTCTCTTCTTTTGAGCAAAACCCTCTTTATTTTTCTGGTGGTTTCGATACTTATACTTAAAAGAGATTTTAAGATTCCTCTGCCGTTGCAGTGTGGACAATTCTCGTAAAGTTCTTGGTTGATACTTTCCTTGACTCTTTGTCTTGTCATCTCTATCAACCCTAGCTCCGAGATGGGTAAAATATTGGTTTTAGCTTTATCTTTAGCCAATGCTTTCTTTAAGGTTTTTAACACAGCGGTTCGATTAGATTTTTTCGACATATCTATAAAATCTATCACTATGATACCGCCTATATTTCTCAAACGGAGTTGACGAGCTACCTCCTCTGCCGCTTCTGAATTTGTAGCGGTTATGGTATCTTCAAGGGTTTTGTGTTCTGTATTTCTTCCACTATTAACG
>CAZFUR010000344.1:0-2658 GCA_964522245.1 uncultured bacterium
ATAAGACAAGGCTTGTTGTTTTTGGAGACTCCGATTTTGCATCCAATAGTCAGATAGGCAATTTAGCTAATACCGATCTATTTATAAATTCCATAAGTTGGCTTTTGCAGAAAGAAAACACGATATCCATAGGACCTAAACTTTTTAAACGCGAGACCATAACAATATCAAATAAAGATATGAAAATATTAACGTTGATTATTATTGTCATATTCCCATTGGTTACTCTGTTTACAGGGATATCAATATGGCGTGTCAGAAGGAAATAAGTATGAGATGGAAATCGTTGCCGATACTATTTCTGATTTTTCTAGGATTGTTTTTTTATATTATTATATTTGACAAAAATTTACCGGATTCAATAACTAAACGAAAAACCGAAAAACGCCTAATACATCTGCGTTCAGAAAATATTGATCAGATGACTATACAAAATAGGTTTGGCAGGTTTTTTCTAAAAAAGGACTCAGGTCTATGGCATTTGTGTCAGCCCATAACCGTTAGAGCGAATATTGATAGGGTAAACAGTATTTTAAATGAAATTTTGTTTGCCGAGTATATCCGTGAGGTTCCTGAGAAAATATCACTAAAAGAGATCGGTCTTGCCAATCCGGTCGCTGAAGTAACTTTAAATTCGCAAACCCAATCGGTTACGATTAAAATAGGCAAAGATACGGCGATAGGTAGCAACTTATATCTGATGGTGGATAAACTTGTCTACGTTGTAGATAAAATGATCTTAGAAGAGGTTAATGTCGGTATAGAAGGATTAAGAACTAAAAAAATTGTTCCAAAAATTTCTTTCCCGATAGATAAGATCACTATTTCCAGAGACAAAATAGATATTATTATTGAAAAGAAAAATGATTGGATGATAACCTCTCCGATCAAAAGAATTGCCGATCCTAAAAGAATAGACCAAATAATAAAAACGTTTAAGAATCTAAAAATATTGGATTATATGGATGATCTATCGGATATCGGTCGGTACGGAGTGTCGAAACCGACTCTTACGGTAAGGTTATCGGGTGGCAAAGATGGTGTGGCTATTTTTGTAGGCTGTTCTTATCTTAATGACAGGGTATATTTGAAAAATAGTTTGGAGCAAAATATATATGGTGTAGAAGCTAAATCGCTAAATTTGTTCAGGTCGTCTTTATTTGAATTGAGCAGAAAACAAATATTCCTTTTTGATGAAAACAGTATTAAAAAGATATCAATTTCAAGTCAATTAGAAAATTTTGTGATTGGGTATAAGAATGATGAGTGGCAGATAGATAAGCCTATAAAAGCAAAATCAGACAGTGCCAAAATTTCACTTTTTTTAAACAGTTTGAAAAATATTGAGGTTTTAAAATTCGTTAATGATAAAAATCTTACAGACGGATTGCCTGAAGAGTTTTCTCTGGAGATCACTTCTGATGATGAAACAATCTTTTGTAAATTTTATCTTAAAAATAACCTGTATTACCTTTTATTGAACGATGATCGACTTTTTCAGATAACTGCTCCGAAAATACCGAAAAAAATGATCTATTTTGCGAGTTTTGATTTTATCAAGACTAATAAGTATAGTTTAATTAAGTTGTCATTAACCGATGGTGTTAAGAAAAATTCTATCCGTAAACAGGATGACATGTGGTTTTTGGGAAAAACCGTTTTATCCGATACTCAGTGCGATAAACTTTTAAGTGCGGTCAAAAATATCAAACCTGAAAAAATTATTTCAACGGTTACGGAAAATAAATTGCGACAATACGGATTGTTTGATCCCGATAAAACCTTGGATCTGTCTTTTGACGAGCAGACCGGATACAGGCATATTGCAATAGATTTTGGTGTGTCTGAAAACGGTTATATTTATGCTGTTAAAAGAAAATATCCTCTAATTTTCACCATAAAAAAATCTGCTTTGGATGAAATAGAAAATATTTTATCCCTACACTAAAGATAAACTTCTAATCGGTCGAAATTCATTATAGTCGAACAGGTTATTTTAGGGGTGTACATGGATTATTTTGAGATGGAACGCAGAAGGTATTCAAAACAAGGTGCCCGCAGAGGAAGTTTGGGTGTTAGTGGTTTGATATCCCCTGTGATAAAGAAGTTGATAATAATCAATCTGGCTATCTTTTTTGTTCAAACGGTACTGAAATTTTTTGGTATGGATATGTCAAAATTATTTGGTTTTGTACCTTATGATTTTGTTCACAGATTGAGGGTTTGGCAGGTTTTGTCGTATATGTTTTTGCATGGCGGTTTGTTTCATGTTTTTTGGATTCTTCTTGCTCTGTGGTTGTTTGTCAAAGACGTAGAAGACGTAATGATATCCGTAATGAGCCACCGAATTAAATTAAAACCATCAGCACAATATTTACAAACTCCTCAAAAACACCTTAAAGAAAAAATGGAAGAATTCTGCGAACAAGAAGGAATCGAAAGAGAAACAAAAGAAGGTGATTCCCCCTGAGGATCTCGATTCTGAAGACGAAGACATAGAACAAGCTGATACCGAAGTTGGTAAAACAGAATCATGTGAAGAAGTAGACGGAGCTCTAGGTCCAGAAGCTGCAGAAGATAAATTAATGCGTTCTGTCATGGAAAACGATCAAGAAAAGATAGACGAAGGACTAGTAATAGAAGAAGCAACCAATAGAG
>CAZFUR010000345.1:0-2641 GCA_964522245.1 uncultured bacterium
GTTGTTAGGATTGACAGGTAATTATTTGATCCCGTTCTTTATAGTGGCTATTTTGTTTTTCGGTTTTAAAAAACGTTATCAAAAGAACAGATGGTTGTTTTTGGTTCTTTTCGCAATACAATTATTATGTTCTTCTTTGTTCAGACCCGGTGCGAATACTATGATCATATTTTTCCCGTTTATTATACTTTTGGCGGTGGATATGTTTATGGAACTTTTAGATAAAAAAGAGATTGATCCGTTTTTTAAAACGGGTATAGTCGTCCTTTTTATCATAGTTAATATGTTACCTACTTTATTTAGTTTTGTGCCTAAAGTGTTTAACGAACAGATGTATCGCGCTCCCAAGAAATATAGCGAGGTTCATATTGTTGAAGCGGCTGAGAGAATAGAGGAAGGATCGGTCATAGTTTCAGATATTCCATGGGCTACTGCTTGGTATGGAAATATAACCTCTTTGTGGATGCCTTGGGGAGGAGACGATATAAAGGAAATCACAAAAAAGGTCGGATATATAAGAGGCGGATATTTTTCTCCTTTAGTTTTGCGTTATCCACAATCGAAAGAAAGAATCTGGATGAAATTTTACGCATACATAATACGTTATCAGAAGGTACCTGACGATAACCTGTTCGGATGGAATTGGGGCAAAAAGTATCCTCAAGGAGATATTTTCTGTTCGGATAAAAAATATATAAAACCTGAGCAATAGAATTATTGGATAAGATATATGACAACCAATAACCGAATTTTTTCTAAGGAAAACATATACATCGCTGTGTTGGGATTGGTTTGTTTGTGGGTTTTCTATGCACCTTTTGTGTATATGATTACTAGCTGGATAGAAAAAATCAATTCTAGTTATACTCCCGGTCCGTTTGTCCCGATTGTTTGCGCGTATATGATTTGGTCGAAGCGAGATTTGTTGAAAGGATTAGAAAAGAGTCCTTCCTATTGGGGATTAGCGTTGATTGTGCCTGCTCTTGTGATTCATGTTTTTGCTCAGATTGGTGATTTACACAGAGTTTCCGTAGCTTCGTTTGTTGTTTTACTTTTAGGGATGGCTTTGTTTTTTTGGGGACGGAAGGTTACTATGCACTTGGTTTATCCTCTCTTTTTTCTTTTTTTTATGGTGCCGATGGGGTTTTTGGACGGTATGTTTGGGGTGAAATTGCGTATACTGGCATCTAATTGGGCGGCTTTGCTATTGGATTTGCTTGGTTTTGAAGTAATTAGAATAGGTACTCAGATAGAAATAATAGATGTTTTTATGTTTGATGTTGCTGCGCCTTGTAGCGGGTTGAAGTCGCTTGTCGCATTGTGTGCCTTGGGTTGTGCTTTTGCGTATTTAACTCAGAATAAAAGTTGGAAACGCCTTGTGATAGTATTGTCGACCATTCCGATTGCGATATTGGCTAATGTGTTCAGAATTGTTATGATAGGTCTTATTGCGGTTTCTTTTGGCAGAGAAACAGCAATGGGCTTTTTTCATATGTTTTCCGGATTTTTTATTTTTATGTTTGCTCTTTTTGCACTGAGCACTTTGGGGAGGCTTTTATCTTGGAACATAAAAGACAGATAATTCTTATAGTTCTTCTTTTATTGACGTTGTTGGGGTTAAAGAAGTTCACGAAGTTGGAGACTTATGACTCATCGGGGTTGGATCAGTCTAGTTTTCCTCAAAAATTCAAAGGGTGGATAGGAACTGATGTTGAGGTAAGTGATGTTGAGAAGAATTTTTTGCCGTCGGATACATTGTTTGTAAAGAAATTTTATAATAATCCTAAGTACGGAGAGGTCTATTTGGTGGTGGTTTTCAGCGGAAAAGATAGGCGGAGTATACATAGACCTGAGGTTTGTTATCCGTCTCAAGGCTGGAGTATTCAGGAGAAAACCAAAATGTCTGTCGATGTAGATCATCCGATAGGCAAATTGAACGTGACTCGCCTAGATGTTTCTTTCGGTAAAGACGGATTCGCCGGAGGGCAGGTCGTTTTTTACTGGTTTATGGGAAATAATAGAGTCACGGAAACACATCTAAAAAGAGTTTTATTTATGGGATTTGACAGATGCGTTTACGCAAAAAATTATAGATGGGCGTTTTTGCGTGTATCAACCGATATTTCGTCATCCGGTATGGATGAGTCTCTAAAGACTATAGAACAGTTTACGAGTGATCTGTTTCCTGTTATAGCGGGCAAAGATTTTAAACAATATTGATATTTGCACTGTAAAAACAGGTATGACATCATTTTTTTAGTTAATGTATTTATTTGTTGTGGCTTTTTGTTTTCTATTATACTATGATCTGTTGAGAGGGGTTTGTTTCGTAACGATTAGATAATAAATTATATCAATAAATTTTAAGGAGACTTGTTAAAATGAGAGATTTGTTAAAGCGTTTATTAATGGTGAGTGTAGTTCTTGTTATATTCCAGGGTATTTCTTTTGCCGCATTTGACCAGTTGATTCCCCAGCGCCAAAGAGGTAAATTCTTTACACCGTCTATAAGATTAAGACAGCAATACAACGATAATGTCTCCGCAAAAAGAGGATCCGGCGGTGGGCGTGGTTTAGCGCATAGACGCATCAAGAGCAGTATTTCGTAGTTTTACGTAGCGTTTATTAAAGGAGTTCAAGG
>CAZFUR010000346.1:0-2636 GCA_964522245.1 uncultured bacterium
CTCTATAAACTCCATAAGGAGAGAAGATGTAGCCTTAGAATTATTGTACAGAGAAAAACCAAGACAAAAAGAATAGAGAACAATCAACAAAACTACCGTAAGAGTGTATTTTAGTTGTAAAGACTTATCAATCAAAATCCTGCGTCTTCTGTTACTATCATTTTTTTTAGCCATGAGAATTCCTTTACATTTAAATTAAATTTACAAATTCCGACAAAGCAAGTTCCAACCGTTCAACGTCTTTCGCACCCGCCTGAGCCATATCCGGTCTGCCGCCGCCTCTTCCTCCGGCAATCTGCGCCAACTTTTTGACAAGGTTACCCGCATGATACCCCTTTTTGACCAAATCAGGTGTAACCATCACCAGAAAAATACCATTGCCCGAATCTTGCGCCCCTAACGATATAATACCTGTACCGATTTTATCTTTAATCGCGTCACCCAATTTACGCATCATATCTTTAGAGATCTCCCCGCAATTTTTAGATAAAACCTTTATACCGCCGACAATTTTAATATCTTCAAGATAACTATCGATTGATTGCAATCCCTGTTTAGCTTGAAAATCTTTCAATTTTTTTTCAACGTCTCTTTTTTCATCAAGCAATTTTGATACCCTATCTTTAAGCTGTAAAGCAGGAACACTCAAAGAATTGCTCAAATCTTTCAAAAGCCGTTCTCGCTCCATAGCATATTTCACAGCCGATTTACCGCAAATAGCTTCTATACGCCTCACTCCGGTAGCTACCGACCCTTCATTGAGTATAAAAAAGACACCTATCTCACCGGTCGCTCTAACATGCGTACCTCCACACAATTCTTTACTAACATCGCCAAAACTGACAACTCTGACATTTTCTGAATATTTCTCGCCAAACAAAGCCATCGCTCCAGACTCTTTAGCCTCCTTAATAGACTGCACTCGAGTCTCCTGAACCAGATTATCCTGAATAAGATTATTGACCATCTGTGTTACCCGTTGGGTCTGATCATCGGACAAAGCCTCAAAATGAGCAAAATCAAATCTCAACCTGTCAGGCTCAACCTGAGAACCGGCCTGCTGAACATGATCCCCTAAAACAGCTCTTAGAGCACAATGCAATAGATGCGTCACAGAATGATGTTTCGATACCTCAAAACGCAATTCCTTATCTACTGAAGCAAAAACTTCATCAGATATTGTTAATTTGCCGTTTATCACTTCTGATATATGAATGACAATACCATCGATGGGCGATAATGTGTCAACAACCTTTAACAAAGCAGATTCCGACCTAATTTCGCCTCTGTCGGAAACCTGTCCACCCGATTCGGCATAAAACGGTGTCTTTTGCAAAACAACTTCAACCTTGTCACCCACCGCAACCTCATCCACAAGTTTTCCTTTTCGTATAAGAGAAACTATCTTCGTAGAGAGCTCAAAAGAATCGTATCCTTCAAAAGATACAGGCTCCGACATAGACGTCTTTATACTATCATAAACAGAAATATCAAGGTTAGAAAGATCCTCTTTCTTGACCGACCTTGCCCTGACCCGCTGTTGTTCCATCAGTTGATCGAAACTTTCTTTTTCTATCCGCAGAGATTCGTCATGCGCAATATCCTCTATCATATCTAGCGGTATACCGTAAGTATCGTATAATTTAAAAACATCTTTTCCGGATATAAAATTTTGTTTTTTCTTCTTAACAAACCCGATAATTTCATCGACCCGTTTCATTCCATCCGAAAGAGTATCTAAAAAACTTTTCTCCTCATTCAATATAATCCCTCTAACCTGATCGGATTTTTTGATCAATTCAGGATAAACACCACCCATCAAAGAAGCTACATCATCCACAATTTTATAGAGGAAAGGTTCCTCAATCCCCAATTTCAAACCGAATCTAAACGCACGCCTGAGTATTTTTCTCAAGACGTATCCCCTGCCTTCGTTTGAGGGATAAGCACCGTCTGACAAAGCAAAAGTAAGCGCCCTTATATGATCGGCTATCACTCTGAAAGGCACACCCGCCTCACCTTTTGAATATTTAAGACCGCTAACAGCAACAACCGAATCTATCACAGACATAATCAGATCTGTATCATAGTTGGAGTTTACTCCTTGCAGAATCGCGCAAATACGTTCCAACCCCATTCCCGTATCTATACTTGGACTGGGCAAGAGTTTCATATCCCCGTTCTCGGCACGGTCATACTGCATAAAAACGAGGTTCCACAATTCTAGAAATCTATCGCACTCACAATCGAGCAATTTACAATCGGGTCCACAACCTGATTGCTCACCCTGATCTATATGCACCTCTGAACACGGACCACACGGACCGGTATCCCCCATACTCCAGAAATTATCTTTTTCTCCCATTTTGATTATTCTATCTGAAGAAAAACCGCTCACCTTCTGCCATATCCTGCCCGCATCATCGTCTTCGTTATATATGGTTATCCACAATTTATCTTTTGGCAAACCGTAAACATTAGTCAGAAGATCCCAGCAAAAATAGATGGCGTCCTCTTTAAAATAATCCCCAAAAGAGAAGTTACCCAACATTTCAAAAAAAGTGTGATGTCTTGACGTAAACCCGACATTATCAAGGTCATTATGTTTACCGCCCGCACGAATACATTTTTGTGAC
>CAZFUR010000347.1:0-2625 GCA_964522245.1 uncultured bacterium
AAGGCGGTGTTGCAGGTAACGGAGATTATACCTACGACCCTTCAAAAAAAGGTAATCTTTATAAAGTGTTCGATGATAACGGATGGAACGTAGGGTTAAGAGAAAGCGGGTACACGACAACTGAACTAAACTACAGAAAACCAAATAGTTTGGAACTGGCAGGTTCAACCCGAGTGGAATATCTATCCACCAACGACCCCGATCACTACGTTATAGAAACTTATATACCTTTAAAACTACTGGAATACGATCCCGATTCGGATTTTTATCTACATTGGGCACAAACATGCGGAAACGATATAGGCGAACTAGTCTTTTCTCTGCCTGAAGAAACAACACCTATACCGGAACAACATACCGTAATTCTGGTCTGTTTCGGAATATTGGGATTATTTTTCAGAAACATACGCAAAAAAAATGCTCTGTTAGATGACTGACAGGTCATCCCGAATAGTAGCTTTTAGTTCAGCAAGACCTGATCTGATTGATTTGAGCAGTTGAGTCGTGCCTCCGCTCTTGGATATCTTTATGCGTGTGTCTTTGCTGTTTTTCAATTCCTGATTCGCGCCTGCGATAGTGAACTTTTTATTGTACAACAGGTCTCTAATCTTGAGAATATCTTCTACGTCTTTTTTTCGATAAGCACGTCTACCTGATTTTCTTTTGTTGGGATTGAGTGTATCGATCTGTTTCTCCCAAAACCTCAACACATGCGCCTCAACACCCACTATCTCACTCACTTCCCTTATATTAAAATATATTTTATCAGGAATATTCATAATCTCTCCGTTCTTTAATTTTGGTAAAAAATATCACAACCCACAAACGGTCTCGATATCTACTGTTTTACGCTCATATGCAACCTATTTGTCAAGACAGCAAGATCGGTTGATAATCTAGTATTCTCCACAATTACATCCGCCCCAACCTTTAAAGACACCATAGAAAAATTCCATATACCTTTTATGCCGGCCTCAACCATACTATCCGCCACTTCCTGAGCATTCTTTTCAGGAACAGCTATCACCCCAATCTTAACATTCATGCGCTTTGATAAGTCAGGCAATTTGCTGATGTGAAATATCCTTCTATGACAGATATAAGACCCGACTATAGAGTCATCATTATCAAACCCGGCTACAATATCGAAACCATTATCCGTTTTAAAACTTCTGTACCCCAACAAAGTTTTACCCAAATCGCCAACACCAACCAAAAACGCCCCGTTACTATCTTTCCACCCTAAAAAAGATTCGATTTTCTCTATCAGCTCATCTATACTATAACCAACCTTAGCCATTCCAACAATACCTGTTGCGGCGATATCTTTTCTGACTTGGGTAGGATCAAAACCAAACTCTTGAGAAATGTTTGTGCAAGAAATAGATTTTAGAGTTTTGTCAGATATATTTTTCAGAAAATACAGATACAGCGGTAACCTCTTTAGAGTAGAATCCGATACAGATTTATCCTTACCGACCATAACATCTCCAGACTGATAGTTTTAGAGAAAATTTTCTCTAAAAATAAATCTAAAACAATGAGATGTCAACAAATAAAATTTTACCAAAGATGCGTTCGCTTCCAAACAATCCACAGATATCCAAAACGTAAGGAATTACGCAAAACAGTCATAAAACATAAAAAAATACAGCCGGTGACAGAAACCAACGAGCAACTTCGTCTATCTGAAAACCGAAACAGACACAAAATAAGCGTGAAAACAGATCACATATTTATTTTTTTCGCAATAATAACCCCAACGACGAAATAGCTAAAAGAACCAACGTCAACGGTTCAGGAACCGGAGCACTGAAATCATCCAAAATACCAGCCTCATCCCAATCGCATCCAAACTCAGTCGCCGGAGCTTGTATATTACCCCATTGCACATAAGGATACAGTGTGCCGTCAACTGTGGTACTAATATTGACTCGGAACGTAGCCGATTGATTCGGATCCAAATCGCCAACCGATTTACCGTAAAACTTACTGTTATCCGACTGATCAACCCCGGCGGAATAAGTTGTCCACGGATAATTCCAAAAAGCGGCAAAACCATTGTCTACATCGTAATGCTCAACGCTTGAATCACCTATATAGGTAAACTTGGTAACAAAATGTCTACCCTGAATCGTGTTAGCATAGTTTACGCTATTGCCTGATTCAGATTGATAGTACAACTTATCTTGGTGCCAATTACCGTAACGATCTTTCACCTTCCACAACAATATACTAGGTATAAATTGAACATTTAGCATTTTGAGAGAAGTATTGTTTGTCAACGTAACTTCAATCGTACCATAACAAAAAGAATGACCACTGAGCAAAGAAACATTCCTAGTTAAATTTAAACCACCGTCACCATCTGCCCCCGGACTCAAATTGACATATGAAGGAGTCTTAATCTCTACCGCTTGAACTGCCGAAATAACACTCACAAAAAGACAAAAAAACGTAATTCCCAAAAATTTCCCCATTTCACTCTCCTTGTTTTATTTGCATAAAAAATATAGTATCTATAATATTTATTGTAGAAATACAAGTCAATACTTTTTTTCGTAACAAACTAAATATAAATATTTTTAGAAATAAAATTGACATATCAGGTGAGTGGATACGGCA
>CAZFUR010000348.1:0-570 GCA_964522245.1 uncultured bacterium
AATACGCGTTACCGTGAAGCCCGTTTGTTTCGGCGTAAACGGTATCGTTTATTATTCTCGATACATTTTCCGGTTTAGGTCCGTCAAGACGGGCAACCATATATATGTCATATAATCGGGAAAACGGTTTTGGAGTTTTTATTTTGCGCAGGTAGTAAGGATTATCTATTTTCTTTTCGGTTTTGTATGTGTGAAATATCAGTGACAGTTCGGAGTCGACGGAAGCATAAGACGCCTGTTTTTTTATTTTTGCGGATTTTTTTTTGTTTTTCTCGATCTGTTTTTTGTAATCGGTTATTTCTTGTTCGGTATTTAAAAAATCTTTTCTGTCATTGATTAACCTGACCAGTTCTCGGTTGGCTTTAGAAAGTTCCTTGATTTCCGTTTCATATATTTTTAAAGGGATTCCGTAGATTAGCAAAAAACATAGAATGGAATCTTTCATGTTGTTGGCGGATAAATATTTTTCTATCGGGATTCTGATCTTTTTGTGATAGGTATATCTGGAGATTCTCTCTCCCGACGGGCAATTTAGATAGAGCATGTTTTTGTCGGGAACGGATCTTTTCG
>CAZFUR010000348.1:580-2619 GCA_964522245.1 uncultured bacterium
GGTATTGCTCGGCGAGTTTTACGGAGTCGAAATCGTTGCCGTTGGCGATTACTAGAACTTCGTTAGGCGATAACGCATATAGAGTGTACGGATAGATTACCAGACACAACAAAAAGACGATTGTTCGTAATATCATCAGGTTGCTCCAAAAGTAGTGTGTGCAAAATGACACGGAAAACAGTCTTTACTTAATTAATGAATAGATGTACCATTGTAAGCTCATCGGCTAGGTGTCGCAAGGTTTTTTTGCGATGGTGATAAACTGAAAACTTATGGAGCGAATTTTTCATGAAAAGATTGTCGGTATTGTGTCTGGTTTTGTTTTTTGTAACAAAGCCTGTTTATTCTCAGCAGAGTTTGTCCGGTTTGAATGTTTCTTCTTGTTTGTTGATGGAACCGAAAACGGGTGAAATAATCTATTCAAAAAATATTCATAAAAAACTGGTACCTGCAAGCCTCGTAAAAATAATGACGCTTGTTTTGACTTTCGATTACCTGAAACAGACGAACCTTAGCATGGATAGGTATATAACAGTCTCAAGAAAAGCTAGCATGATAGGCGGTAGACAGATATATCTTAAAGAGAAAGAAAAAATAACGGTTGAGGAGTTGATAAAATCAACCGCTATATTCTCCGCAAACGATGCGGCATTCGCGCTGGCGGAATTGGTTGCCGGTTCGGAAGAGGCGTTTGTCGATATGATGAACGAGAAATCTGAAGAGTTAGGGATGACAGAGACTCATTTCTATAATTCTCACGGGTTGCCGATCAAAAAGACCAATCAGAAACAGTATACCAGTGCGTGGGATTTGTCAAAGTTGACAAGATATGTGATTGTGAATCATCCGGAGATATTCAAATACACAAGTATCAAAACGGATACTATTCGTGATGGCGCGTTTTCTTTACTCAATACGGATAAATTGTTATGGCGAAGGGGCGATGTGTTTGGGTTGAAGACAGGTTATGTCAGGGCGTCAGGTTTTTGTGTGGTCAATACCGCTAAGCGAGATGGTTTGACCCTTGTATCGATAGTGATGGATGCTAAAACAAAAAAAGATAGGTTTACCGTTTCTTCCAGATTGCTCGATTACGGGTTCAGGAAATATAAGTTTTTTGAAAAGAATAATTTATCCGAGAAGATAAGTATCGATGTTGTGAAGGGTGAATCTGATGGTGTGCTTGTTGTTATGGCGGGCAATGTATCGGTGTTGTTGCCGAAAAAATTTATCGGTTCCCCTGTTGTAAAATATTATATTCCCGAATCGGTAAGAGCACCTGTTGGTTTTCAGCAACGTATCGGATGGGTAACGTTTTCTTTTGGCGATAAGAAAAACGTATCCGCCCCATTGATCACGGTATCGCCTGTAAAAGAAAAATTTTCTTACTGGGAAAAACTCAAGAGGAAATGTTTTTGACAGTTTGGGCAGTTTTTATTTTAAAATTTTAGAAAAATCACTTGACTTTGAACACTCTTTTTCAGTATAAAGTCAAAATTAATCTTTTGATTGACTCTTTTTAGGCTGGCGTAGCTCAATTGGCAGAGCAGCTGATTTGTAATCAGCAGGTTGCGGGTTCGAGTCCCATCGCCAGCTTGTGTGTGTGAATATGTTTTGTGGGGAGATACCAAAGCGGTCAAATGGAACAGACTGTAAATCTGTCGGCTACGCCTTCGGAGGTTCGAATCCTCCTCTCCCCACCAGTTCTTGTTTGTGAGAGAATGTGCGAGCGTAGCTCAATGGCAGAGCCCTGGCCTTCCAAGCCAGCCATGTGGGTTCGATCCCCATCGCTCGCTCCATTTACTTTCTTTATCGGGCGGGGCTTTTTGTTGTTGACATGGGGTGTGTGTGTGAATATAATCATACTCCAACAAAAAAATAGCGGTATTTTGCCCTTGTAGCTCAGTTGGTAGAGCACATGCATGGTAAGCATGAGGTCACCGGTTCAAGCCCGGTCGAGGGCTTGCTGTGTTTTGTATATTGGTATAAAAATAGATATTTTAAGAAGGAGAGTTAGAAATGGCTAAGGAAAAGTTTGA
>CAZFUR010000349.1:0-2605 GCA_964522245.1 uncultured bacterium
AATCGCTTCATCAGATTAGATATAGACAACCCGCCATTATTGTATTGATCAGACAACCCCAGCATATCGAAAGTTTGTTCCTCTCTATCGATAATAACCGCATAATCATTAATCAGTTGTGACGCATCGGCTACCTGTCTGATTCTTTCAGCGATTTCTTGAGTAACAACCAAAACCGGATCGCATCCTATCTTAGCCGATTCGAGAATATCTTCTTCGGCGACAAAATCTATCTGCCTTGAAGACTCAGAAAATATAAAAACGGTCTTTTTGCCATTGATATTCAGTTCTACAGATAATTTGTTGCCAAGCGAGTATACCCCCAACAACTCAACGGTAGTCCGATATTTATTTTTCCACACACCGAGGTAAGAATTAGCCTTATTGATAACTTCGTCGAAAGTATCCTCTAACATCAGCCAATCGAATCCGGCGATATCTTTAACTTTTGCGGCAATCAAAAAAGAAGAGAATATCTGTTCACGAGTCTCCTTTATTTCGCCATTCAGTATAGGTTGATCGGATATCCATGAGGCGACGGCAAGAGTAGAGCCCGCAACCCACTGTTCATATGGTGTTTTTAGATTTTTCACCACCGAGAAATATCTATTTTCCTCAACAATTTTACTCATAAAAGGAGTTATTGAGCAAAAGCCTATTCCTCTATTTTCCGCTTGCGCCCTTATTCCGCCCTGATGGAATCCTCCCGCAATAATCACACCTACGGAAATACCGTTATCATCCATCATTTTCGTTAAATTAGATACCATTACCGCATCACGTTTTCTTGCCGTATCATAAAACTCTCTAGCGACAGATACAGCTTTTCGCAATTTTATCCATTGTTTTTCCGAAACCTCCACCTCCGACAAATTAGAAACCTCATTTTCAAACCACTCAATACCGTGATCGGAATCGAGCGAATCAAAATCAGAACTTTTCATTTTCAACGACAAAAGGTCTCTGTAAAAATAGTTGTAACGAACAAACTCCACAACCGCCTTGTCTGAGGAAGAAGAGAAAAGTTCATCAGAACACTCGGCGATTGCATAACGCACCTCGCTATGCAATCGGGTTTTATCAAGATCAGACGAAAGATCTAGAAATTCAGCATACTTTTTCAGTTCCTTAAAATCTTTTTTGGAAGGGAAATTATCTATCAGACCCGCAAGTTTATCAAAATATTCTTTTTCGGATATTTTTTGCAGTTTATAGTTTAAATCCAATCTAAATATCTCTGAAGTTTTCTCTTTATCCTCAAAAGAGGCGACCAAATCCAGACACCTCATACGTTGATGTTCAACCAAACCGATATCAATCTGTTGTTCCCGCTTCAGAAGATCTAAAAATCGGTATATTGTTTTATAATTACTCTTGTCCATTTTCGTCTCCAAGATAAGAGACGCCAAATAACCGACATACTGTTCAAATTCTGTCTCACGTTCTCTAAAAGCAATCCAATTTTTGATAAATTCCGCCTGTCGAGAATCTAGTCTATCGAGTAGTGAATCCGAATCATCTATTATCTTATCTACCAGTCCCAAAGCAAAGTTTTTCAGCTTCAACGATTCCAGCATCACACGATGATTCTTCCTATATAGGTCAGGATCTTCCGCCCCGACAAACAAGTAATTTTTAGAACTGTTGATATAACGGAACTCAGCACCTGTAATAACGCCTGTATTCACAAAATGTTTGGATATATTTCTAAGAATATTTTTATCGGGGAATTCGCGAAATTTTTTGGCACTAATAACACCGCAAGCGCCCTCTATGGCAACAACAACTTCTTTATGATGAGCAAACAACGTATCCAAAATCTTAGATATATTGAATTGGGCTTCAGGCTGACAGTGTGCATCCTGAATATGATATATCAATCGATCCGATTCAGATTTACTCGTAAACGAGACACTACCCGTTCGAGCGGGAACGACACACACATCCGTTTCCCTAGAAAAACAAGGAGACGCCGGCAAGAATAAAAATAAGAATACACAAATAGCTTTTTTTAAAAACATAACCACCCTTTTTTTTTGATACTCTATTATATCAAAAACAAACCGATATGACAATTTTACTTGTACAAGATTTTGGATTCATATACTCTTTGTTTCATAAGGTGAGATATGATTTTAAAAGAGAACACAAAAAACTACTTTCCGGCACTAGCCATTATTTTAGCAAGTGCCTTTTGCGTGCTTTTCCGTCCAATTTTATCAACTGAGAAGATTATTGATTCCGCAGACCTGATAAAATATTTTTATTTCATAAAATACTTTATGGTAAATTCCTTAGAAAAATTTCATCAGTTTCCGTTATGGAATCCCACAACGTTTGCCGGGTTTCCGTTTGCGGGTAACCCGCAATCGGCGTTATTTTATCCTTTTACGGTATTATTTTTTTTACTCCCGGTCCATTACGCATTCACGATAATTTTTCTACTGCATCTTGTTATTGCGGGGTTTGGGGTATATGTTTATCTTTCATCAAAAAAGGTATCTTTTATTCCATCGGTTTGCGCATCCATAATTTTTATAACCAACTACAAACTGACAGGACATATAGAGGCGGGTCATTTCAATCTGGTCTGCTGTTGGGCGTA
>CAZFUR010000350.1:0-2584 GCA_964522245.1 uncultured bacterium
TCGCAAAATTGCCGTCAATTTGCAACGCCTTATTAAAATCTATGATAGCTTTACTAAATTTCTCCTTAAGATAATATACCCATCCCCTGCCATTGTAAGCGATCCCAAAATCAGGTTTGTTTTCTATAGCTTTTGTATAGTATGAAATCGCCATATCATATTCGCCACGATTGGCATATATCTCACCTATATTGCTATAAGGATAATGTAATCCTGGAGTAACCCTGATCGCCCTTTGGTAATCTTCAAGAGCCAAATCGTACCGATTTTTTTTCTCATAAGCGACTCCCCTATTATTGTATGCCAACCCATAATTAGGGTCTAACTCTATCGCTTTGGTAAAATCGGCTATGGCAAGATCGTACCATCCCTTACAATAGTAACGCCAGCCTCTATCATTGTAAGCAATATCATAATCAGGTTTTACCCTGATAGCATCGCCAAAAGAGGATATTGCTCGGTCATTTTGACCGATCGAACTATAAACAGTTGCGACATTATAGTAGGGATAATGCAAATCCGGATTCAAAGATATCGCCTTATTGAATTCTGCCAAAGCCAACTGATACTGTTTTCTAGCTTTATAAACAAGACCCCTATTATTAAACGGTAACGCCCAACGCGGATTAATATTTATCGCCGATGAATAATCCGCATAAGCAAGATCATATTCCCCTTTAATATAATACTCCCATCCCCTAGCATTATAAGCCTCACTGTAATTGGGATTGAGTTCTATCGCTTTGGTAAAATCAGATATCGCCGACACGGAATCTTTTTTATCAGAATAGACAAGCCCTCTCCTATAATAGGCTCTGGAATGATTGGGATTGATATTTATCGCCTTGGTAAAATCCTGTATCGCCGGGTCATACAACTGATTTTCGTAATTTTTCAAACCTGAATCGATATACTCGTCTACAGACATCAAGTTTTGATCAAAAAAAGCGTTTCTGTCCTGCGTGTTATCAACGGGTTGAGTCTGCGTTTGCTGAGCAGAATCAACCGATTGACAAAGATTTTTGCCCAACAACACAATTTTATCCAACAAGGCACTCGCATTATGCGCTGTGATAACTTGAGAATTAACCATAACACCGGTCTCTGTATCAACTATTCTAGCAGACACATACAATCGCCCCAACCTGCCCACCGTTCCCAACACCAAATACTTAACACCATATATCTTACCAAATTCAGAACGTTTTTCTTTGTCGTCCACAAGGTCTGTAATCTGCAGTTTCATCTCATCCAATAGTTTCATAAGCTGTCTTCGTTCGACAACATCGTATTTGATGTTCAAACTAGGTAGCAATAGCTCAGACACAGACCTGCCCGCATCGGTAAGACCAACATCCCCGGCAATGTCAAAATCGACCACAGCAACTCGTTCCCGTACAGAATTTGCTTCAGCAAAAACATTACTGTGCAAAACAACCGACAGCAACCAACACAATAACACTTTTATAAAATTATTTTTGAATAAAAACATAATATTCGTCTCCATACCACACACGGTAAATAATACATAAACCAAGCCAATCATACAAGAATAATACGGTAAAACAACTAGTAACGACTAGATTTCAGTTTATAGCGCAACTTTTTTCGTTCGGTCACAGACAATAATTTTCTCTTCGCGTACTCTTTAAACCTCTTATCCAATTCGTTCATATCATACCCCAACAAATCACGGATAATTTTCTCTTCGCTGACACCTTTTGCGCAAAAAGAAATAAACTTTTTGATCCTCTCCATCCCATATTTACACAATATGAAATCCACAAGCAACATCGATTCCTCATACGCCAAACGTATCCGTTTCATATCCGACCCACCTTTAAGCGCGCTACTCAGTTTTTTTATATGAAAAACTTTATTTTCCAACATAGACGATTTAAGCAGCTTGTAATCATAAGTCTCATGAGAAAACCTTTCCGCCGCTCCCTCATTAAACCACAAAGGAACCTTGTTGCCCGCTAAATAATGGATTACCGCATGGACGTATTCATGAGATATAACGGTAGCCATAGTTTTATCATCTGTGTTCAGCGGTATTCGTATTTTTCCATCATACAAGCCGCCAACCCAATGCATTGCGTTTGTTGTGTACAAAAACCGTTTTTTATCCAGGAAAAGCACCGTTATTTTCTCTTCAGGATAACAGGAAAACCGATGCCCGATATCATAATAAACCTCTTCAAGAATACGCGATACAATCGACAACCTGTCCAAAGAGATCTGTTTATCGTAACGAACATTAAAATGTTGCGCATCAAAACCTGACATTTCAGGCTGGATCTTAATTTCACGATCCACTTTTTCCAGCATCTCCAAGACTTTTTTATTGCCCGGTTCAAGTTTTACCAACCTCTGCCAATAATATTTTGCGTAAGCAAGTCTGTGTTGAAGATAAGCTATTCGTGCCAAAAAGGATAGAGCATCTTTTTGATTGGGATCAATTTTCAGAACATGATAAAAAAAGCCTTTGGATTTTTCAAAGTGATTATCTTTAAAAAAAATTTCGCCGGAACGGAGATAAGCATAAACAATCATCCGCAAAATACCTTTATTATCGGGATCA
>CAZFUR010000351.1:0-2570 GCA_964522245.1 uncultured bacterium
AATATAGATGATGCCTTCCCCTGTTCCTTCAGGAAAGCATTCTCGCTCAAAACAGATTGCGATAGATGAAAGTTTCCCTGTATCCAGCAAAAAATCAGTTAACGGGATTTTAGCTTTTTGCCAGCGTTTGGTGATCTTTTTTTCAGGTAGATACTCAAAAATTTCGTTACATTTTACAGAATCGCCTGCCTTGTCCCAATGTTTATCGGACAATCCTATGATAAAATTTTCTCCGCCTGTTTCGCCTCTGATCCACATGGTGATGTAATTATAGTCGACAGCGGAGAAATATCGGGTACCTGTTTTTGTGAATTCTTTCAGTGACGAGTAATATCCGCACCACCCGCCTTTACTGTACGGACCGCCTTCGCATGCTCTTAGAAACTTCAGTTTCAGGGCAATGGTTTCTTTACCGTTTCGTGTATCGTTGATGGTTGACATCATTATTCTTGAAGGAGCCATCTGGTACACGTTGGTGATTCCTTTAAGCAGATTATATTTTGAGGGATTTTCAAAATCGTCTATGATAAGAATTCCCTTTGATACGGTCTCTTCTTCTTCAATGGTCATTGCGCTGTCGAAAATACCACTCATTTGCGCTATTGAGCTAATGGAGCAGAAGGTTATCATAGCAAAAAAAACCAATAATCCTGAATAAAGCTTTCTAAACTTGCGCATGCTCATCCCTTTTTAGATTTATTCGAATTTAAAATCATCTAGGTAAACGACACCTTTGCCGTGTCCTTCGGGGAAACATTCGGCTTCAAAACATATAGCGATAGACGCTAGTTTTTTGGTATCGACCCAGAAATCTTCCAGTGGAATTTTTGCTTTTTGCCATTCGGTAGTGATTTTCTGATCTTTCAGGTAAACGCTTATCTGTTCTGATTTCATAGAATCTTCTCTTTGAAACCATGTTTCGTCCGCAACCCCGATTTTGAAATTTTCGCCGCCTTGAGCTCCTTTGACATAAAAGGTCAAATATTGATACGCCGATGCGTCATAATACTTACGTGGACCCATTTTTATAACAGAATAATATCCGCACCATCCGCCTTTACCGTAAGGACCGCCGTCTCCCGCTTTTTTGTATCTAAGTTCTAGTGATTTTCCTTTTTCTCCGTAGAATACCTCATTAGTTCTACGTGCTACTATTCCCGAAGGTTGTTGCATATATGTGCTTGAGCGTCCTCCGAAAGTGTTGCCTTGTTTTTCAAAATTATCTATGAGTCTTGGTGTAGTTGTCTTCTCTTCTCCCATAACAAAATGAGGAACAATGGTTAACGCACAGATCGTCAATCCGATTAAAATTTTTTTCTTTTTCATAGTTTTTCTCCATGTAAAATTTTTGATATATTAAATTACCAGTCGACTTCTTCTTCAGATTCTTCTTTAAGCAAGAATTTTAAATTATCCAGCCAGATAGAGCCGGTTTGCTTTTTATTGAAATTGATTACGAAAGATCCCATTTCCGTGAAATCGAGTAATCCGAAATCGGCAAGGGGTATCACTACTTCCTGCCATTGTGTCGTGACTCCTCCGGGCAGGTATTTTTCTATAGTCCCTGCTTTAAGGGAGTCACCTATGGTTACCCAATTTTTATCAGCTAGTCCGATCTCGAATGTTTCACCTCCCTTTGCGCCCTTCACCATAAAAGAGACCCGATCGAATTCCGATAGGTCAAACCATTCACCGTCTACTTGATTTAGAAGAGTAAAATATCCACACCATCCTCTTGACGGTTTGTTATAATCAAGTCTTAGAGATTTGCCACCTTTTCCATAAAAAACCTCCTTATCAAGTGTATGTTTACAAACGGAAGGGAGTTTTTTATATGTGTTTGCTTTTCTGCCAAGCAGGTTTATGTAAGTATAATCGAAATTATCCAACAGAAGATAACCTTTGTCATATATCTCCTTCATCGGAAAAACCAGTGCCTTTCTATAGAATCTTAAATCGTCAATCCAGTATGTTCCTTCATGTTCTTCATTGCAATCGAAAATGAGAGTCATTATTCTTGAAGTATCCGGACCGTAAAATGAGCTCATCGGTATCTTAACCATCTGCCAGTCTCTTGTTATACCACCCGGTAAAAAGCTGTTTATCGATCCGATAGGTACCATGTCTTCTCGTTTATTAGATACGGCATCGTTCACACCTATCAGAAACCTCTCTCCACCTTTTTTGCCTTTTATCATAAATGTCATAGTAGCGTATTGAGAAAGATCTGCTTTAAGAACAATATAAGCGCCTGAAAATGATTTGCCGACGTCTTTGCGATTATACATAACTTTTATCGATTCATTTTTATGCCAAATTTCTTTATCCAACAGGTCTGTTTCGCTAAAAAATTCTTCGCCAGTTTTGTGATGAACAGAATCTTCAGAGGATTGAGTAGGTTGGTAGTTTGTTTTTGCGTCATAGTAGCACCCCATTTTTGAAGGAGGCAAAAAATAGTAACCTATCCTGCCACGGTAAGCGAATAGTTTCTCATGATCGAATAAAACGGTATCTTTAGGTAAATCAGGGGCTTCGTATAAATTGTCCCATTCTCGTTTTTCTTCCGCAAA
>CAZFUR010000352.1:0-2569 GCA_964522245.1 uncultured bacterium
ATTGGTCGGTGACCAGAAAGGTCATGCGGGAATAGAGAATAATGCGATATATGTTGCAGAAGGAGCGTATAATAAACAGTTGGTTTTGCATGAGGTCTTGGAACTGGAAAAATGGCAAGACAAGGCGATGGAATTGGGCAGAAAAGCGGGTATTATCGATACCAGTGCAATAAGCTGGGGCGGTTTTGACGCAAAAAGGCGCAAGGCTTTGAAACAAAACCTGAGGAAATGGATGTCCGAGAATTATTCGGAAGCGATGGAATTAGAGAAGCAGTATCACGAGTTTGCCGAAACGGAAGCATCTACTATGGGAAAACAGGAACTTGATCTTAGCTCTTATCTTAAGTACCTTGATGCCCAATCACGCCGAAGAATTATTTCCGATCAAAATAGTCAGGAAATAGAGATCCGTGAAGCTTTTTCAGTTGTATTAGATGAAAATATACCTTTGGATGGAAATTATTATGAAGCAGGTAGTTCGGGATTTGTAAATGACAATTTTAAACGAGGAGAGATGTATTTTTATAGCGGTCCGGTTATAAGGGTGCACGGAAATACCGTGAATGGGGTGATGTATATAGGCGATGAACCTGCGGCGGATGTGATCAACAGAATTGCGAAAAAAGAAAACTGGAAAAAAGTTTTGGTGGCGTCTTGTAATCCTTGTAATGGGAAGTTGGGTAAGGTGGATATCCTTGTAATCCGTTCGACGGGTATAGTACGCGAAGGGGTGAACACCTATTCGGCATATGGTAAATGGGTGACAAACGATCCTCGAGGAGTGAGGAAGATTACGGAGGATGATAATTGGCTGAACCTTGCCGATGTGGGAGTTGATGCACCGGAACATAAATTGGTGAATAACGCAATAGCTAAGGCGGCGAAAGAAGGAAAGTTGATAGAGAAAGGAAAGATAAAAGGTACGAGAGTTTTTGTGGTGAAAGATGCGGATCGTCTTGCGGGCAATCAACGCGGACACGCAGGTATAGAAGCTAATGCCGTGTATGTTGCACAAAATGCGTCCGATCAGGACAGGAATCTGGTTTTACATGAGGTTATCGAATTGCACCTGTGGCAAAAACAGGCTGTTAAATTGGCAAAACAAGCAGGAATTATAGAAGAGGATAGAGTTGTCTCCGATTGGTCAAAAGACCTGTCGTCGAGTGAACGAGCTAAGGTAGCGAGTAATCTGAGAAGTTGGATTAAATCTAATCCGGCTCAAGCAGAACAGCTGATGGAAGAATTTCATAATCGTGCCAACAAAATTGCTCCGGTCGGGGTTGCCGATGAAGTTGTGGTAGACGACAGGATAACCAAAACATTCCAAGATTCAAAACAAAACGAGTTCTCCAAACAAGACCTAAAAGATTTTATATTACTGTATTCCGATCTGCCTATCACTAAACTATTGTCTGATCTTGCACAGGCAGGCAGGAATTTTGACGAGTTCGCATCGGACTTATATCTAAAAATTCAGAACAAATATAACCTTGGCAAAGGTGTCAAAAAGGCAACCATTGCGCAAATACAGGATTATATATCTTCTCTAGTCCGATCAGAACTGGGTAAAATAGGAAACGATAAATTTAATCGAACGGATATCGATCAAAATAAAATGATTCGTAACGTAATTGATCAAGCGGTAAACCGTGCGGGCGGTGTGGAGAATCTTCTACCGAAAGGATTAAAATCTAAAATCGTCGATGCAGGAATAGAGAAAATCAGAGACAAGGCGGAGTGGATTAAATCTACGGAACCTGAAAAATCTGCTCGGCTTTTATCTGTGTATCGGTTTCTCAAAAACAATCAGATTAAGTTGGCTGTAGTCCCCTCGGTGGACGGATCTTATGGTATCATCACAACAAAAGACGGATATCGGTTTACTTATCCGACGGATTACAATGGAGAAAGAGTGGTTTTTGTGGGAGAAGGATTGTATGATGCTCTTTTGTCGGATGGGATAGAAGAGTTTTTGGTGCATATCGGTGTGAGGGAATACCAGAACAGTTTGAGTAAGGATAAAAGGTTGGATGAGTTGTCGGTCGATAGGCTTGCGTCGGTTTTGAGGGGGTATTTTGGTAATCGGTTATCGGGTTTGATAGAGGATTTGACTTTTAAAGGGTTGGAAAATCAACGTTATATGCCTCTATTATATAGAATAATGAGTCTGGGTAAGATGGGTAAAATCTCTTTGTCGCCGTCTACTATCAACGAAATAATTACAGGTTTGAAAGAAATATTTGATTTGGAAATAGATTTTGATGTCTCCAATTTGCCTGATGAGTCGCAATTTAAGGTTTCCCCCGACTTGTTGGCAAAATCTTTATCTATAATCAAAACGGCTATTGCTAAACCTGATATCTTTTTGTTTCCCAGTGAACTGGTCACGGGCAAAATTTCTCCGTCTAACTTTGCAGTCAGGCAGACGTTAGAAAAGTTTAGAGAAGAAAATAGAAATAAAGAAGGCAGAAACGCTGTGTTCATAGCTGTTTCTTTGGGAGACGGTACGGTATCGCAAACTAGAGAAATGTTGGATAAAACTATCGGTCGCAGAGAATCGGTTGACAGC
>CAZFUR010000353.1:0-2552 GCA_964522245.1 uncultured bacterium
GTTATAGGGGGCGGTATTTTTTAATAACCCTCGGTCAAGCAAGATAATCGTTCAGATAATAGGATAGAGGATAAATCAAATGGCAGAGCCTAACCCAGCCGTATCAGCAAAAAAAGTTAGCCGTGTAGACGAGGAGCAGATAGTTCAAAGTATCGTTGAGTTGTTAAACGAAAAAGGATACGAGTATGAGCGCGATGCGAGACCGATAATATGTTGGAAATATAATGTCGTCTCATCGCGGGAGTTATCCTATGACCAGAAAATTGAGGTCAAAGAGGCTCTGGAGAACGGCAGTTTTGAAAAATGGGGATTGGAGTATAGAAAAAAGGTTCTGGATGAACAGGTAGATATTGTCGATGAAATAAAAAAACTCGATGGAGCCCCAACGGATATAACTGTTAAAATCGATGACGAAAAAAAGAAAAAATCCGAAAAAGGCAAAATAAAAATCAATATAAAAGATACCCCGAAGAAGACAACAAAGGTTTCCCCTTCTAAAACTGATCCGACAACCGAAGATCGGAAAAACTCGGCAGACGAAGAGAAAAAACAGCTTAAAATTCCTTCCGCTCCTCTACCTGCAAAAAAGGAAAAGGACGGCTTGTCATCGGTTGCGTCAAAGGACAAAAAGCCTAAATTGGTTCAGCCGTCTGCGGGATTGTCTGTGCAAAAAGATAAAACCGATTCCAATACCTCGTCCGGAGACGAGAAATCTAAATTAATACAATCGTCATCATCGATGAAACTTGATGCTTTGGGTGATAAAAAAACTGATATTAAACTCAAACTTGTCTCTAAAGATCCTGATCTGAAACCTCAAGATAAGTCGGATCAGAAAATAGATCCTCAGCCTATGAAAATTCAAGGCAGGATGGTTAGCGTACCGCCGCAAGAAGAAAAACAAGAGAGTGCGGTGAAAAAGATTCTGACTGAGCATGATTCGCCAAAAGATGAAATTAATGGAACGGCTAGACCGAAAATGAGAATAGACGAGGCCAGAAATATCGTAAAAGAGCGTTTCTCATCGGATGTAGAGGAGTCGTCGCTGTTGAGTTCTTTTACTTTGATGGCAACTTTGGTTTTGTTTATTTTCTCTTTGTATACCAATTATCTGCTTTTGACTGAAAAATCTTTTCCTGAGTGGTTGATCTACATTTGTAATTATGTATCAGGCTGAAAAAATCAAAATTTGATGGAGTCGGTTCTATGTTTATTTCTCCGGAGCGGTTGATTTCTCTTTTTACGGATTTGGCTAAAATTGACGGAGTTTCAAGAAACGAGAAAAAGATCAGAGATTTTATATGTGACCGTTTTGCTGATTGTATAGACAGTCTATATGAGGATGAAACTGCTAGTAAGGTCAATGGTAATACAGGTAATCTGCTTCTGAAAGTAAGAGGTAACGATCCGGATAGACGGGGTATTGTTTTATCCGCTCACATGGATACGGTCAGTTCTACCAAATTCCTTAATCCGATTATTTCCGATGGCAAAATAAAAAGCGATGGCAAAACCATTCTGGGGGCAGATAATAGGTTGGGAATAGCAATAATTTTTGAAGTTCTGAAATCGCTGCGTGACAATGATGCCCGCTTCGGTGATATAGAAATTGTTTTATCCGTATGTGAAGAGATTGGTTTGATGGGGATAAAATATTTCGATTTTTCTCTTCTAAAAAATAAAATGGCGTATGTTCTTGACGCGGGTAACGCAAAAGTGGGAACGGTGATAAATAAAGCCCCGTCATCGCTGTGTTTTGATGTGAATATATTAGGTATGGCGGCCCATGCGGGTATCGCTCCCGAAAAGGGAATAAACGCTATCGAGATGGCGGCAAAAGGGATATCCAAAATACCTCAGGGCAAAATAGATAAAAATACCACTTTGAATATAGGTGTTATCAATGGTGGTGAAGCCACAAATATTGTGCCTGAAAAAGTCGATATTAGAGGCGAGGTGAGATCGTATATAGACAAAAATATCGATAAACATTTTTATAAAATACAAAAAGTTATAAAAAATGAAGTCGCAAAATTGGGTGGAACTGTTAATTTTAATTCAAAACAGGATTATAAATCTTTTTATCTTAAACCGAGATCGGAAATATTGAAAATCGCAGATAACGCTTACCATGGAGGGATTGTTCTGGATTCATCTTTTGGTGCGAGCGATGCGAATGTTTTTAATCAAAACGGTATTTCGTCTGTCGTTTTAGGGGTCGGTGTGTGGGAGCCTCACACAAAAGATGAGTATGTTGTGATTGACGAAATAATTCAAGCTGCACAATGGATTTATAATATTGTATCAAGATAAAACTACTTGCCGTTGGGTCTATACGCAATAATCTTTTTAGAATGACATTTGGGACAGATAGGCGACTTTGATTTGTCCACAAGAGGAAATTTGTTTTTACAATCAAGACAGTAGAAAACAATGTATGCTTTTTCTTCTCCACATTCAGGGCATTTTGCAGGCGGAATCTGTGGTTTTGCCGTGTATCTGTAATTACAGTTGGAACACAGATATTCCCATCTTAACCCTTCTGATGAGGA
>CAZFUR010000354.1:0-2545 GCA_964522245.1 uncultured bacterium
TCAGCTATTACACGCATCTGTTCATCACTCATATTTGCCACTGCTCCTTTTTTTTTATGAGCTTTTTTCGCAATAAGGTCTGTGTTTTTTTCTGATAGGGCACTTTCCAATTCGTCCAGGTAAGAAGGCATTATAGTCAGAAATTCCTCTATCATTTCTGATAGAAGTTGTTGGTCGCCGAGCAGTCTGTTGAGCAATTTTTCTTTATCCAACGGGATATCGAGGGTCGTTTCTGTGTCTATGGGGGTTGAGGAACTTGTTGATTCGATGGAGAATTTTTCGAAAATCTCAAGTATTTTGACCGGTTCTATCGGTTTTGTTATATAGTCGTTCATTCCTGCTTGTGTACATTTTTCTTTGTCTTCTCGCATTGTGTGTGCGGTCATAGCTATTATGGGGGTGGTTGAATCTTTTTGCCTGATTTTTCTTGTAGCCTCAAGCCCGTCCATGACCGGCATTTGGATATCCATAAAAATTATATCGTAACTCTTTTCTTTAAGTTGTTCGAGCGCTTGTTTGCCGTCTGTTACGCTATCGCAATGGTATCCTATTTTATCCAAAATTTTGGTGATGACTTTCATATTTATTCGATTATCTTCAACGATGAGTATTTTTGTTGTCAATTTTCTGGCTTCTGAAATTTTATATTTTGTGACAAAATAATCGGATTTGTCTTTTGATTGATTGTTATCAAATATCAAAGATAGACAGTCTTTTAGCTGTGACAGCTCAATAGGTTTTGTCAGGTATGCGGAGAATCCGATCTCTTTTATCCTGCTGACGTCGCCTCTTCGGCTAAGGGAGGTGAGCATTATCAACGGCGTATTTTTTAAAACGGGGTCTTGTTTGATCTTTTTGCCGAGTGTCTCTCCGTCCAATTTTGGCATTTGCATATCTATTATTACGGCATCATAAGGATTATTCGATTCGTTTGCTTTGATAAGTTTTGCCATCGCTTGTACGGCGTTTGAAACGGCTTGATAACGTATCTTCAGAGGATCAAACCGGTTTTCCAAATCTTTTCTTGTCAGAGCGGTATCGGTTACGACGAGTATCTGTTTGTCGTCGAACGATACTTTTGGTAGTGCTACGGTGTTGTCGATCCGTTGACTGAATTCGGCGGTGAACCAAAAAGTTGAGCCTTTATCGGATTGGCTTGATACCCCTATATTACCGCCCATAAGTTCTACAAACTGTTTTGAAATTGCAAGCCCTAAACCTGTCCCGCCATATTTTCTTGTGGTGGATGTGTCTGCTTGAGCGAACGGTTTGAACAGAGTATGTTGCTTGTCTTCAGGGATTCCGATACCTGTGTCGGATACGGAAAAACGCAGTTTTATATTATTCTCGACTATCTGTTCCACAGAGATATCCAGAAAAACTGATCCCTCATGGGTAAACTTTATTGCATTGTTGACTAGATTGAGGATTATCTGCCTGAGCCTGCCGGGGTCTCCGTTTATTATGGATGGTACCTTATGGCTGATGTTGTATGACAAATCTATATCTTTTTCTCCGGCTTGAACTATCAGTAGGTCTATCGTCTCTTTGATCGATATTCTTATATCAAAATCTATCTGCTCCAATTCTATTTTCTTTGCCTCTATTTTTGAGAAATCCAGTATATCGTTTATGATATCCAGTAATGAGTCGGCGGCTATTTTTATTGTTTCTGCGCAGTCATGTTGCTCGAGGCTAAGGTCTGTTTCCAACAAAAGATTTGTCATGCCGATGATAGCGTTCATGGGGGTGCGTATCTCGTGGCTGATGTTGGCTAGGAACCTATTTTTAGCGGAATCGATTTTACCCGATCCGTTCTGAATGTTGTCTAATTGTTTTTTTATGCGATCGTTTTCTTCCGTTTTTTCTAAAATGGCGGTATGTAGGTTTCTGTTTTTTAGGAAAAAATGGACGATTGTTAGAATAAATATTGTCGGAAACAGTATGAACATCATCTTTGTATTGACGGACGATTCTAAGAATGATTGAATGAATGAACTATAGTTTGACAATTTTTTAACTGCTTTTTTGGTTTAACGGTTACGGTTTTGTTAGGTTTTTCGTCATCTATCGGTATTGGATTTATCTTTTTTTATATGTTTGATTTTGTTTGAGCGGTTTTTAGAGGTTTTGTTTTTTTGAACATTTTGATTGTTTTGTCGTCTAATGGTTGGAAAGTGGGGATAAGGAGATTGGTATGAAAAAGTTTTTAGGAAGTTTTTTTTGGTGTGTTGTTATTTGTTTTGTTGTAGCGGGTGTCGCTTTCTCACAATGTTGTACGGGTGGTTTTACCACAAAGAGTAAAAAGACCGAAGAAGTTAAGGCGACTGTTGTAGAAAAGGTATCGGATAAAAAAGAATCGGTGTCTGAAGAGACCGATAAAAAGGAAGTCTCAGAAGAGGTTATTGAAAAAACCGTTGATGATGCGGTTGACAAATTAGAGGATGCAAAATCTGAGTAAACTATAAAAAATTCCCACGCCTCGTCCTCGTTTGTGTTTTTAGGCATAGCGGGGGCGGGGACTTGTTTTAAGGTCGATTATGGA
>CAZFUR010000355.1:0-2542 GCA_964522245.1 uncultured bacterium
TACCCGGTATAAGACGTTCGTCCTATGGTCATTACTACGACGCAAAATCATTAGCCGAATCTGAAAGAGGGAAAAAATTGAAAGATTCACAGGTCAATAAATACTGGCAAACCCAAGCAATAAAATTTATCAAAGACACTCCACTTAAAGCATTTATATTATGGATAAGAAAAATTCTGCTTACCCTGAACTATGAAGAAATACAAAACAACTATAGCTACAACTTTTTCAGAAAAAACTACCTGCCATTTAAGCTTTTTTCTCCACCATCCGGGTTCGGTCTTTTGTTTATTACAGGTTTACTCGGTTTTATTTTTTCAGATTTTAAGTACAGAAAATTTATCATATCATGTTTTATAGCAACCTGTTTTTCGGTATCTCTAATATTCGTTACCGGAAGATACAGATTATCACTTTGCGTTTTTCTTATAATTGGAACAACAGGATTACTAAACAAACTTTTTCAGAAAAAATTAAATATAAACCGCCCATTCATCGCAACCGCGATAATACTGACAATAACGACATTTTTTCCGATAAAAAAGGGTTATTTAGATATCGATCAACCCAAAAGAAAACATATTTGCGCAAAAAAACAGCTAGAAAAATATCACAAAATAGGATCAAAAAAGTTTGATCAATATTTTTGCAAAATAAAACAAGATTACATCAAAAAATACAAAAAAAAGTGACCTGTATCCCAAGGATACAGGTCACAAAAAAAACTGTCAAAACAATATCATATTTTTAGAACAGCTCCCGTATCAGCACTTGTTACAAAAGCCGAGTATCTTGCTAACCAACCGGATTTCACTTTTGCTTCAAAAGGTTTGGCATTTTTTCTTCTCAGCTCAAGTTCTTCTTTAGACAACAAAACATTAATAGATTTGTTATACACATCAATTTCGATAACATCGCCTGTTTCCAATAACCCGATCTCACCGCCCGCCGCCGCCTCAGGCGAAACGTGACCTATACATAACCCCCTAGTACCGCCTGAAAAACGCCCATCAGTGATCAGAGCCGCTTTTATATTTGCTCCGCTGATTGCGGCAGTCGGCGATAACATCTCCTGCATCCCCGGACCGCCTTTCGGTCCTTCATGGCGTATAATCACAGCGTCACCGTCTTTGATTTCTCCTCCCAAAATACCTTTCAACGCCTCTTCTTGAGATTCATATATTTTCACAACACCTTTAAATTTCAGCATATCTTTTTCGACACCGCTAGTCTTAACAACCGAGCCGTTTTTAGCTATATTACCGAACAAAATAGCCAAACCACCCTCATCGGAAAAAGCATTCTCAACAGGACGGATCACGTCTCCATCGGCATCGGGAGATTTAAGAACATAATCGCCAAGCGTTCCATAGACTGTTTTCGAATCGAGTTTTAATTCGGTCCCCCCCCCCTCATAAACTGTTTTTAGAATAGTTCCCACACCACCCGCTTTATGTACATCTTCCATATGAACTTCCGGTCTAGAAGGTGATATCTTAGCCACATTAGCGGTAGATTTTGATAACTCATTTATCCTACTCAAATCATACCCGATACCTGCCTCGTGGGCTAAAGCCAAAAGATGAAGTACCGTATTGGTTGACCCCCCCATAGCCATATCTAAAATAAAAGCATTATCGATAGAATTTTTGTTCAGAATATCAAGAGGTCGAATTTTATTTTTCATCAGATAAACGACCCTCTCAGCAGCTTTTCTGACAAGTTCAATTCTTTCAGGATTGAGCCGGAACTGACGTTTTTGCCCATCCACTCTGCTAGTTGCCGTGATCGTACCGTTACCGGGCAACGCAAACCCTAAAACCTCACCTAGGCAATTCATCGAATTAGCAGTGAACATACCCGCACAACTACCGTATCCCGGACAAGCGGACTCCGTCAATTCATCAAGTTTATCATCGCTCATTTTACCCACACTGTGTTTACCGACTCCCTCAAATATAGATATCAAATCCGTCTTATCGGGACCCGCCAACATCGGACCTCCACTGACATATATCGCAGGAATATTCAAACGAACCATAGCATTGTACATACCGGGCACGATTTTATCGCAATTGCCGATACCGATCCAAGCATCGCAAGGATGCGCACCGACTATCGTTTCTATCTGATCGGTAATAAGCTCTCTGGAAGCCAGAGAATATTTCATACCGAAATGCCCCATAGCAATACCGTCACAAACCGCACCGCCTATATTTGTATACCAAACAGTGACTCCTTGGTTTTCCAGCTCTTTTTTGACTATCTCTCCCAACTGATTAAGATGAGCATGACCGGGAATCTGAGTAGTATACGAATTAACTATCGTGACAATCGGTTTTTTAAGATCTTTAACACAACCCAACACGCCCTCGGCAATCATAAGAGAGACACTCGGTAACATGTGGGAACCCTCTCTATAAACCCCGCTACCGTTTTTCCTGACATTTTTTATACCGTTGTTGACAACTTTCTTTCCCATCATATTCTTCTCGTATTCTAATTTCTCGCTCCAAATATAGCCGTCCAGATTCTAACCATA
>CAZFUR010000356.1:0-2518 GCA_964522245.1 uncultured bacterium
GCCCATTTTGATCTGCCCGATCATAGACGGTACCCAAACGGAGAAAACCGCCGATATCACCGACAAAGCAATCCACCATTTTTTTCGGTCGGATTTATCCCACACCAAATAGATATACAACAACTGCACAGGTACAAGAAGAATAAGAAAATAATGAGTAAAAATACCTATCAGCTGAAACACCGCCCACCATACAAAATCCCGACCTTTACCCAACAACGTATATTTTAGGAAAAAATAGATTATCGCTAAACAAAACATCACCTCCATAACAGAGTTTCTCGCCTCCTGAGCATACCATAACAGATAGGGCGATATACCGAAAATCAGCGACGCAATCAACCCCGTTTTCCTATCTGCCACCAAAGATGCCAGTTTAAAGACCAGCCAGATCGATATAATCGCGCAGATCGCCGATAATAATCTCAAATACCCGATATCTATCTTAGCCCCTCCGCCAGACCACCATCGCAACAACAGAAAATAAACCGGCGGTGTGTTCTCCGTAAAAACAATCTCATCGCAAAAAGAAGACAGATCAGGTTTAGTTATGGAATTAACCGAAAACCACTCGTCGTTCCATATATCCTCATGACCTATATCATACACAAACGACAGAAAACAGACTGCCATTAACAGAAAAACCGTCAGATTAATTTTTCTCATCTTACCCCTTATCCCCTCGCTTTGATTAAATCGTACAGGAATATCTCAATACGACCCCCGACAGAGTTGGTAAATATTTTTGAGCCGATTAGACTAAAAGAAGAATACATCAAGCGTTTTGTCTCGTCTTGACGAGGATCACCGGTAGTGATAAACCATACACGGTTATAAGGATACAGTTTGCGCTCAATGAAAATATCGCCCATATCAACCATCTTCGCTTTACCGATACCGCCCGCATAAACCAATATCGCTCCTCGTGTATGGTCAACCGAAAAGACACCGTCACCGTCCGATGATAACTCACTCAAGTAATCCGACGCCTTATTCCAATAACGTTTCTGTCCATTTTTGTACAAATTACGCATACAAAAGATATTCATCATCAAAACCAACAGGAGAACCGACACAAAAAACCGCCGATTCTTTATCGAGCACAACCCGATCGAGACCATAACCAGAAAAATAGGCACCACCACCACCAGATACCGCCTGCCCTCAAACAGAATCGGTTTTATCAGTACCGATATCAATACCGACAAGACTATCGGCGTGAAAAAGACCAGCGTCAAAAAAAGGTTACCGCCTGTTAACGATTTTTTCCGATCGGTTAGAGAAAATATCGATACTACTAAAAGAGACGTGTATACAAAAGTTGACAACAAAACCAATCCTGCATGAGAAAACTGGAATATCCCCACACTGAAATGAACCATCATGTTTATCGGAAAAAACAAGCTCAACGGTTTTAGCCAACCGCTTTTGTTTATCATTATCTGTTTGAACAGAAAAGGTACCCAAAACAGGTACAACGCCAAAATAGCTAACACGGCGACACTCCACATTTTTATAAGTTTTCTGTCACCTTTGATAAAAAGATAAATAACCTGCGCCACAATAAACGCCAACAGGAAAGAATGAGTATACAACCCCACAAGCTGAAAAATCGCCGCTAAAACCAAATCTTTTTTACTGCCGGTTACGGAAAACCGATAAAAAAATATCACTATCGCCATGCTGATTACACAAGCAAACGCCATGTTGCGAGCTTCCTGAGCATACCACAAAATATATGGCGATGTCAGATACAACATCACCGCCACCAATGCAGTGCGCCGTGGATTAAAAAGATTGACCAGCTTGTATATCATCACCGCACCCACACTAGCCATAACAGCAGAAAACAACCTCAAATATACCAAATTAAAACATCCCGCCACATCCGCCCATAACCGCAACAAAATATAATAAACAGGCGGATTGTTCTCCGTTAAAACTATCTGATTAAAAAACGATTTTATACTCGCCCGATTAATCACCTCAACCGTATACCATTCGTCATACCAGATACTTTCTCTGTGTATCGCGAAACAAAACAACACCATCGCACAAACAAAGATAAACCAGCCGATATAATCACGTCTTGAATCTAAAAACATAGGTTCAGTTCTCTAAAAAAAGGTATTCCGTTCAGGCTAGATTATACAAATATAAAACCGTAGTCAAGAAATGATAAAATAGAGGTTTTTTGATCTTTAAGGTCCCCAACCCCTGAATCCTCCACCCACACCGCCTCCGCCGCCTCCGCCGCCTCCGCCGCCACCACCGCTATTGTCCAGTTCGAACTCTTCGGCGATCCCATCTTCATATTTAGGCGGACCGCCGTGAAACCAATGTTTCCCCGTAAAATCGTCGTCAACGTATCTTGACAACCATCTGAACAACTCTTTATCTTTGGTCATTTTTCTGCGATGACTAATCCCTTTATCGATTTTAGACGATAGAGTCGTCAAAAACTCGCTTATAGATACTTTATTGACTTTAACCGCACTACCAAAGACATCTTTCTCCA
>CAZFUR010000357.1:0-2517 GCA_964522245.1 uncultured bacterium
GTAGAAATATTGATATCGGTATAGCATTTTATTTTATAGATATCCGCTAAATCTATAATTTGTTGTTCAGAATAATAAGGATAAGGATCTGCATATTTTTTCGTAAAAACAGCTAACAGATTTACCCGTGAATCCAAAACAAGAGCTTTCATCACAGGATTAGCAAAACCGGTCAACCCAAATAATACAACATTAATTTTCATATCATCGTTTTTCTTCTTCAGCTTTAAGGTAACCTAAAAATATCGTTCATACCAAACCTGAAAACAAACCAGATTCCATAATTTGTTAGCGTTATCGGTTTTACGGTCAAAATGAGATTTCAGCAGATTACCGACATGTTCATAATTAAAAAAACCGTGTATCTTCAATCGGTCTTCAGATAAAGTATCTTTTATAAATCTATCAAGTTTGCTCATTATCCAATTGTTAATCGGTAAAACAAACCCTTCTTTCGGGCGGTTACATATCCATTCGGGTATAACATCTTTCACAGCTGTTTTGAGTATTTTTTTTACGATAGATTTTGATATTTTCATCTCACCCGGGATTGTCGCTACGAATTCGACCAATCTATAATCCAAAAAAGGCGGTCTTACTTCTATCGAGTGTGCCATCGAAAGCCTATCTACAAAAGGGAGAACCTGATCGGGCAGAAGCATTTTTTGGTCACAAGCCAATATCCTGTTTAAGGCGTCTTCAGTCTTTATTCCATCAAAACATCTTTGATACACCTGTTGGGTATCGTAATGTTCGCAAATATTTAATAGTTTATCGGAATAAAGATCTGTTTTTTCCTGTTCCGACCAGACCGACAACCTTTGTCTCCAGACGTAATCTTGTTTATCGGCTATTTTTTTCAGAAAATCTATATTATCGTAAAAATGACCTAAAAGAGTTTTGTCCGAATCCGTAATAACTCTATTGTCCATATTGTTTAAATAATAGTTTTTTATAGGTATCGCAAGTCTATGAGCAAGATAACTGCCAAACATTTCGTCCGCACCGTCACCCGATAGGGCTACTTTGACATGTTTTCGGATCAATTTAGACAAATAAAACGTAGATACAACACCTGAAAAAGGTTCCGAGAAAGAAGATATTATCGCAGAAATATCGGCGGGGATTTCTTTGGCTTTCATGATGTATTCATAATGATCCGTCCCGCAAAATTTTGAGACTTTTCTAGCAAAATGCATATCCGCCGCTTTATTTTTAAAATCGTCTTCATATCCCAAACAAAATGTTTTCAGTGTACCCGATGCATGTTTACTCATCATTGCCACGACAGTGGAAGAGTCAACCCCTCCGCTTAAATACGCCCCGACAGGAACATCCGCAACCATTCTGATTTTCACAGCGTCATCCAGCAGACGGACAATCGTTTTTGACACTGTTTGCTCAGTTAAATCCCGATTCTCCTTGTATTTCAATTTCCAGTAAAACGATCTATTTAATACACCGTTTTTAAACACCAGTTTTTCACCCGGCATAACGGAGAAAATATTCTTAAAAATTGTCTTTGGGGCAGGTACATTTTTTAGAGAAAAATAATGATGAAGCGACTCAAAATCTATCTCTTTTGAAAAATCGGGATTAATCAGAAGAGAATTTATCTCTGAAGCAAAAAGTAGCCTGCCGTTAATCAGAGAATAAAAAAGCGGTTTTATACCTGCTCTATCACGATACAAAATAAGTTGTTTTTCCGATTTAATCCACAACGCGATCGCAAACATACCGTTCAGACGATTGACAAAACCGTCACCCCATTGTTCGTAAGAGTGAACGATTATCTCCGTATCGGAGTGAGTCTTAAACAGATGCCCCGACTCTTCAAGTTGGAGTCTAATCTCTTTATAATTATACAACTCACCGTTAAAGACAACCCATATAGATTTATCCTCGTTGGGTATCGGCTGGTCTCCCGTTTGCAGGTCTATAATGCTTAACCGTCGCATCGCAAGGTTGATATCCTGATCCGAATAGTAACCTTCATCATCGGGACCCCTGTGAAAAATGAGTTTATTCATTGATCGGAGCAAACCGTCATTAGGTTTACCTGAAAAACCTACAATTCCACACATGTATGACCTTCTGGTTTATGTTTTGTGATAAGATTAAGCGTATTCCGCATAAGCCGATTGCCAATCTCTGCATTCTCTGCACATAGCAGGTAACTCATCAAAACGGTGTTCGTTGTGCATATCCCTATACATTTTGAGTTGTCCTGCCCATAGTTTTTCAATAGAATCGTCATAAGCGTTCCCGCAAGGGACACGGCAATGCGGATCGACGGAACATAGGGCAATTCTGCCATCGGTACAGATATTGATTGTCCTCATAAGCCAGTAACATGGTTTTCTATCTACGTCGTCGTTTGAATGAAGATTTTTCGCTTCTATCAATCCTGCCCAACTAACCCTTGGGCGTACTTTGACGTTTACCCCCTCAGAAACCCAAAACTGACGAAATTGTTCAGTTTCGTCTTCATTTATGTCGCATACGACATATTGAACA
>CAZFUR010000358.1:0-2502 GCA_964522245.1 uncultured bacterium
AAAGCGAATAATATCGCAAGGAAAGCCTGTTGTCTTAGTTCCGCCCCGATTGCCGGTCCTACATATTCCGTGCGTTCACGAGTCAGTTTATAGTCGGCGAATTTCTCTTTTAAAGCACCAAACAAAGATTCCGAAACGTTAGAGTTAGACCTGATTAAAAGATCTTTTTTATCTTCGCCGAAATATTGTAAAACGACTTTTTCTTCACCCATCTCTTTCAGGAACGATCTTACATCTTCTATTTCTATCGGTTTTTGACTTCTTATTTGCAAAAGCGTACCGCCCTGAAAATCTATACCGAAATTGCTGTTACCTCGATATATAAAATACCCCATACCGCCCAATATCAAAATACCCGATAGAGTCAAAGCGATTCCCTTCTTCCCGATAAAATCTATCTTGGTATTTTTTACTAACCTCATCATTTTTAGTTTTTTCAGTTCAACTTTCTCTAAGATCAGCTCATATATCACACGACTGACAAACAAAGAGGTAAACATACTCGCAATTATACCAATACTTAAAGTAACGGCAAACCCTTTAACAGGACCTGTCCCGAATTGAAAAAGGAATGCCGCCGTTATCAAAGTGGTAATATTGGCGTCAAAAATTGTCCAGAACGCTCTTTTGAAACCGGCAAGAATGGAGCTGTGAACGGTTTTGCCCGCCAAGATTTCTTCTCTGATTCTCTCAAATATAAGTACGTTAGCATCCACAGCCATACCGATAGTCAAGATTATACCCGCAATACCGGGCAAAGTGAGTGTAAACCCCAAAAGACCCAAAACTCCTGTGATGATAAGTATATTCACGCACAAAGCGAAAGCGGCTATTAAACCGGATAAAAAGTAGTAAACTATCATGAACAGTATAACCATTAAAAAGCCAAACATCGCCGCGGAAATACCTTTACGAATAGAGTCACTACCTAAAGTTGGGCTAATGGAACGATTATCTATCAGTACAAGCGGAACGGGCAAAGCACCACCTGACAATTGACGGGATAGTTTTTGGACTTCTTCTGAAGTAAACTGCCCCTGAATGACAGCCCTTCCGCCTTTGATAGAAGACCTTATAACTTTATCAGCCAGTAATATTGCCAATCTTTTGCCAATATTATCGGACGTAACTTTGGCAAATCTTTTCGTTCCTTCTCTGGTAAACTCCAAGCCTACTTCCGGCATACCGATAGAGCTACTCGCAACAGACGGGTAAGCACTTTTCAGCATGCTTCCGGTCAAAGCGGGTTTAGCTTTGACGAGAAACGGGATTTCTTCTTTGTCGCCAAATTCGTTTGTTTTAATCTGATACTTCAACGCCCAACCTAGAGGTACCTTACCGTTTTTAGCCTCGGTTAATTTTTGATCGTCATCGCTGACCACTCTAAATTCAAGATAAGCAACATCGCCTATAGTCTCAATCGCTTCACCCGGATCACTCAAACCGGGTAACTGCACAACAACCCTATCGTTACCCTGAACAAATACCGACGGTTCTTTGACACCGAGACTATCTATCCTGTTACGGATAACTTCCACGGCTCTGTTAATGCTATCTTGACGCATCATAGCGGAGAGTCCCATAGCGCTAAGTTTAGCTTTATCCACCTGCCAAACCAAATGGACTCCGCCCTTCAGGTCTAGTCCGAGATTAATTTTGCCTTTTCGATCCGCAGTATCAAAAGGCGGATAAGAGCAATACACCGCAATCGCAATAAGCACAACAATACACGCAGTTTTGATAAGAAGATTTCTTCTCATGAATTCCTCCATACTTTGATTTTTTTATTTTATTATATTAAATTAAAAATTTTTTAAATCAAACAAACCGTTCCAAACATATATGGTAATATATATATAGCATATCGGCAATTTTTTTATTCACGATACGCTTTTTATTCCACAATATTGACACAAGATTTATTTATCTGCAATTTCACGTCACCCGAAACCTTTACGGATACAACATCCTCTTTGACACCCGCAACGGTTCCATGGATACCGCCTGCCGTGACAACTTTCGTTCCTTTTTTCATTGAGCTCATCGCTTCTTCTCTGCGTTTTTTTTCTTTTTGCTGGGGTCTATAAACGATAAAATAGAATACGATCAAGATCAAGCCGAACATCGGCAACATACTTATTATCGGAGCCGACACAGATTGCGGTGCCTGTGCCTGAGCAAAAATCATGTTAATCATACAACGTCTCCTTTTAGATATTTTTTCATAAAATTATTTTTAAATTCGATAAATCTGTCGTCTTCGATCGCAGATCTGACCTTACTCATCAGACCGACAAAAAACTTCACATTATGCAACGATAACAATATAGGACCAAGCATTTCATTCGTATTAAACAAATGCCTCAAGTAAGCACGCGAAAAGTTACGACAAGTATAACAATCGCAATCAGGGTCAAGAGCATTAAAATCGTTTTTGTACAATCCGTTTTTAACAGGTATTTTCCCGACAGACGTAAATCCCGTTCCGTTTCTTCCGTACCG